>NZ_JBFUHY010000052.1:0-34737 GCF_056402155.1 Pseudomonas sp. P4_C1 | reverse complement strand
CGCGATGACGTGTCGGCGATCCTGTTCGACGAGCCGCTGACGGTGATCGACCCGCACCTGAAGTGGAAACTGCGGCGCAAGCTCAAGCAGATTCACGAGCAGTTCAACATCACCATGGTCTACGTCACCCACGATCAGCTGGAGGCCTCGACCTTCGCCGACAAGATTGCGGTGATGTACGGCGGGCAGATCGTGCAGTTCGGCACGCCAAGGGAATTGTTCGAGCGCCCGAGCCACACCTTTGTCGGCTACTTCATTGGCAGTCCGGGGATGAACCTGATCGACGTGCAGCCGCAACCGGGTGGTGTCGGTTTCGCCTCGACGCACTTGCCGCTGTCCGAGGCGATGCAGCAGCGTATTGCTGAATCGGAGTGGAAAACCCTGAAGGTCGGCATTCGTCCGGAGTTCGTCCGTGTGTGGGACGAAGCGTTCGATGACGCGTTGCGGGCACAGGTCGTACACGTCGAAGACCTGGGCACCTACAAGATCATGAGCCTCGACCTCGATGGCGTCCCCCTTAAAGTGCGCCTGGCCGAAGACAAACCGGTGCCCCAGGGCACGGCCTACATCAGTTTTCCGGCGCAATGGCTGATGGTCTATGCCGACGAATTCCTCCTGGAAACCCAAGCCAACATTGAGGTGCAGCCATGAACAAGGTGCAGAACAACAAGGCCTGGTGGCTGGTGTTGCCGGTGTTCCTGCTGGTGGCGTTCAGTGCGGTGGTCCCGATGATGACCGTGGTCAACTATTCGGTGCAGGATATTTTCGACCAGTCCAGCCGCTATTTCGTCGGTGCCGACTGGTACAAACAGGTACTGCTCGACCCGAGGCTGCATGACTCGTTGCTGCGTCAGTTCATCTATTCGGCCTGTGTGCTACTGATCGAAATTCCGCTGGGCATCGCCATTGCCCTGACCATGCCGACCAAGGGCCGCTGGTCTTCGGTGGTGTTGATCGTGCTGGCTATCCCGCTGCTGATCCCGTGGAACGTGGTCGGCACCATCTGGCAGATCTTCGGTCGCGCCGATATCGGCCTGCTGGGGGCGAGTCTCAAGGCCATGGGCATCAGCTACAACTATGCGTCGAACACCATGGACGCCTGGGTTACGGTGCTGATCATGGATGTCTGGCACTGGACCTCGCTGGTGGCGCTGCTGTGCTTCTCCGGGTTGCGGGCGATTCCCGATGTGTATTACCAGGCGGCGCGTATCGACCGTGCCTCGGCCTGGGCGGTGTTCCGGCATATCCAGTTGCCCAAGCTCAAGAGTGTGCTGCTGATCGCGGTGATGCTGCGCTTCATGGACAGTTTCATGATCTACACCGAACCGTTCGTACTCACGGGCGGCGGTCCTGGCAATGCCACGACCTTCCTCAGTCAGACCCTGACCCAGATGGCCGTAGGGCAATTCGACCTGGGGCCGGCAGCGGCATTCTCGCTGGTGTACTTCCTGATCATCCTGTTGGTGTCCTGGCTGTTCTACACCGCCATGACTCACTCTGACGCCAACCGCTGAGGCCCGCGCCATGAGCAAAAGAAAGCTTATCCCCTTGCTGCTCTACATCCTGTTCCTGCTGGTGCCGATCTACTGGCTGCTGAACATGTCCTTCAAGAGCAACACCGAAATCCTCGGCGGCCTGACGCTTTTCCCACAAGATTTCACCCTGGCCAACTACAAGGTGATCTTCACCGACCCGAGCTGGTACACCGGCTACATCAACTCGGCGTACTACGTGAGCCTGAACACGATCATTTCCCTGACCGTGGCGCTACCGGCGGCCTATGCCTTCTCGCGCTATCGCTTTCTCGGTGACAAGCACCTGTTCTTCTGGCTGCTGACCAACCGCATGGCGCCACCGGCGGTGTTCCTGTTGCCGTTCTTCCAGCTGTATTCCTCGATCGGGCTGTTCGACACCCACATCGCCGTGGCCCTGGCCCACTGCCTGTTCAACGTGCCGCTGGCCGTTTGGATTCTCGAAGGCTTCATGTCCGGCGTGCCCAAGGAAATCGACGAAACCGCCTACATCGACGGCTACAGTTTTCCCAAGTTCTTCGTGAAGATTTTCATCCCGCTGATCGGCTCCGGCATTGGCGTGACGGCGTTCTTCTGCTTCATGTTTTCCTGGGTCGAACTGCTGCTGGCACGAACCCTCACTTCGGTGAATGCCAAACCGATCGCAGCGGTGATGACCCGCACGGTCTCGGCATCCGGCATCGACTGGGGCGTGCTGGCGGCGGCGGGGGTGTTGACCATCCTGCCGGGCATGCTGGTGATCTGGTTCGTGCGCAACCACGTGGCCAAGGGCTTTGCCCTGGGCCGGGTATGAGGAACTGATGATGGAATGGATGAGCTGGACCGCCCCCACGGCGGCATTCTTCAGCGTGATTGCCCTGATCCTGGTGGTCATGACCACTTGGGAATTACGTTCGCCGAGCATCCTTCGGCGTGGTTTTCTGCCGATTGCCACCACCCGTGGCGATCGCTTGTTTATCGGTCTTCTCGGCAGCGCCTACCTGCACTTGCTGGTAATCGGCGTCACCGACTGGAGCATCTGGGTCGCCTTCGCGTTGTCCCTGGTGTGGCTGTTGGCTGTGATGCGTTGGGGCTAGTCGAATCGCTCGGCAATGTTGCTCCGAAATCTAAACAGGAGGTCTTATGTTCGATAAAAACAATAAGCTGCGACATAGCATTTCATTGGCAGCCATGCTGGCACTCAGCGGTTTGAGCGCTTCGGCCTGGGCCGATGCCTACGAAGATGCCGCGAAGAAATGGATCGGCAGTGAATTCAAGCCATCCACGCTGACGGCCGAACAACAACTGGAAGAGCTGAAGTGGTTCATCAAGGCGGCGGAGCCATTTCGCGGGATGAACATCAAGGTGGTGTCGGAAACCATTGCCACCCACGAATACGAGTCCAAGGTGCTGGCCAAGGCCTTCACCGAGATCACCGGGATCAAGCTGACCCACGACCTGCTGCAGGAAGGCGACGTGGTGGAAAAGCTGCAGACCGTGATGCAATCGGACAAGAGCATCTATGACGGCTGGGTCAACGACTCGGATCTGATCGGCACGCACTTCCGCTACGGCAAAACCGAATCGATCACCGACCTGATGGCCAACGAGGGCAAGAACTTCACCTCGCCGACCCTCGACATCAAGGACTTCATCGGTATCTCGTTCACCACTGCGCCGGACGGCAAGATCTATCAGCTGCCTGACCAGCAGTTCGCCAACCTGTACTGGTTCCGCGCCGACTGGTTCGAGCGTCCGGAGCTGAAAGCCAGGTTCAAGGAAAAATACGGCTACGAGTTGGGCGTGCCGGTGAACTGGTCAGCCTATGAAGACATCGCCAAGTTCTTCAGCGAAGACGTCAAGGAAATCGACGGCAAGCGTGTCTACGGGCACATGGACTATGGCAAGAAAGACCCGTCCCTGGGCTGGCGTTTCACTGATGCCTGGTTCTCCATGGCCGGTGGCGGCGACAAGGGCATCCCCAACGGCTTGCCGGTGGACGAGTGGGGCATCCGCGTCGAGGACTGCCATCCGGTGGGCTCCAGCGTGACCCGCGGCGGCGATACCAACGGGCCGGCGGCGGTGTTCGCCACCACCAAGTATGTGGACTGGATGAAAAAGTACGCGCCACCGGAAGCGGCGGGCATGACTTTCTCCGAATCAGGTCCCGTGCCCTCCCAGGGCAACATCGCCCAGCAGATTTTCTGGTACACCGCGTTCACTGCCGACATGACCAAACCGGGCCTGCCGGTGATGAATGCCGACGGCACGCCGAAATGGCGCATGGCGCCGTCGCCGAAAGGTCCGTATTGGGAGGAGGGCATGAAACTCGGTTATCAGGACGCCGGCTCCTGGACGTTCATGAAGTCCACGCCTGAGAAGCAAAAACTCGCGGCCTGGCTCTATGCGCAGTTCGTGACCTCGAAAACCGTGTCGCTGAAGAAAACCATCGTCGGCCTGACGCCGATCCGCGAATCGGACATCAACTCGCAAGCCATGACCGACCTGGCGCCGAAACTCGGTGGCCTGGTGGAGTTCTACCGCAGCCCGGCCCGCGTGCAATGGACCCCGACCGGGACCAACGTGCCTGATTATCCTCGCCTCGCGCAGTTGTGGTGGAGCCACATCGCCGAAGCCGCCAGCGGCGAGAAAACCCCGCAACAGGCACTCGACGGCCTGGCCAAGGATCAGGACGCGATCATGACCCGCCTGGAACGCTCCAAGGCACAAGCCACCTGCGCCCCGAAAATGAACCCCGAGCGCGATGCGCAATACTGGTTCGACCAGCCGGGCGCACCGAAGCCGAAACTGGAAAACGAGAAGCCTAAGGGCGAAACCGTGAGCTACGCCGAACTGCTGAAATCGTGGGAGGCGGCGCGTAAGTAAAATGGTTGTAATTTGAAAGGCGAACGGCACCGGAAGGTGCCGTTTTTGTTTGTGTCGGGACCAAAAACGAACGCCCGCTTTTCTACAAAAAACTCTATTTAAGGGCTGTTGTAGGAAAAGGATATTTTCTTTTGGCGAAAATTCTGAATCATTCTTTTGACCCTGCCGTGAGGGTCGCGACGCTGATAGCGTCCGCCGCATTATTTCTGAACACCCTTCCAAAGCTAAGGATTTTGAAATGAATGCACCCTTGCAGCCCTTGTATACCAACGAAGTCTCTCCTGAATTTCTCTGCCTCCTGGACGACTCTCCCTTCACCGAGGAACAACTTGCAAGATTTGACGACGAAGACATGACGATCATCCATCAACAGCAGGCTTACGCTGAAGCACATCCCCCTTGCGCCATCTACCGTGTGGCAACCCAAGGCAGCCAAACCCGTGATGGCGGAGTAATCCAACAGGCAGTAGCGCCGCTCACGTTCACATTGGATAACGGTCAGAAAGTAACTGCGGCACAGAAAGGCGATTATGTCGTGTATGCCGATGGAGGTACGGCGCAGATCGTCACGGGCGCGGGACAAGGGAATAACGATTTAGCGCTGGTTGGCAGCCGTCTTTGCAATGGCGACGAAATCATCAACACATTGCAAGGGGGTTACCTGTTCGTTGTGCGTGAAGGTGTATCGATGGCCGAGGATTTTTTGCCCTCTATTGAGGGAGCAGAAACCAATGAGTAAGGGATATTTCATTGGCCTGGACGACAAGACCACCTGTGGCGGCAAGGTCCTGGATGGCGATACCCGGATCATGATGTATGGCATCGCCCATGCTCGCGATGGTGATCGAGTCACCTGTGGCCAGGACGGCAAGATTTACAAAATCGTCGGTGGCATTTCGCACATGATCAGTCATGGCAAAGCCATGGCTGGCACGCTGGATAGCCATAGTGGTTGCCCCTGTAAAGCCCGACTGATTCCCTCGGTGTTCACTGCGACCTATCAAAACGAGACACGCCCCGCGCCGCGTGCGACCAGCGGCGTCGGCTCACTGGCGCCCCAAACTGATAACAGGTTTGCATCGAGACAGCAGGTGGCTGATCCGAAACCTGCAACGAAGGCCACGGCCTTTCTCGTCGATCCAGCTTCCTGCAATCATCCGGACCGAATGGAAGAACTGGCTTGGTACATCGCCAACGAGATGAACCGCAACATCACGCACCCTTCGGTTCTGAAAATGAAGGAGCTGAACAGCTACAGCCCGGAGGCTGAAACAAATAAATATATGGAAATCCCGTTTTATCTGCGACTCGGCCATCAACCCAACTTCCACAGCATCGCCCTTGTCAAGCGAGCCGAGGCGTTTGCGCTGTGGACAGAGCGCGTTGGGCAGAATCGGCCTTGGGATCATAAGCCGAAGATAAAAGTTAATTTTGGGGGCGATGTTCGTCACAAGCAGGGAAAGTATGACTATTTTTACGATATTTGGTCGAATATTCATTACGGATATATAGGAATGGCTGCGGGTTTTTCGGAACAGGTGTTATTGGATGGTGCAGGTGCTGAGCAGATCATTTCCGACACGGTACGTAAGCTTCAAGATTGGGAAAATAGGCCCGGACCTCATCGCTCAGAGGACATAGAGGGATTAAGGGCGTGGGATGACATACCGGACAGGAAGTCCATTGCTATTGGCGTCAACCTCTTCATCACTTATTCAACCGGTGGAGTCAGCGCCAAGACTATTATGGATGAAGTGCTTGCGGGTGATCCGTCTGATTGGGGGAAAGGTATAAGTGTCCACAAATGCGGATAAAAGGTGCCGTTTTTATCTCAAACGCAGACTGCTAACACTATTGCTACTGATATATCTTGTCTGGTATGTCGCTGTCCCGAGGGTCAAAGTCTATTTCTCAGATGATGGAAGTGGTAAATTAGAATTTGTTCTAAATACTCAGAACGATATCTTTAGAGGGGAGATCTTTCCCGGCGAATCTACAGGAGGACCTGGTCATCTTTTTTTCGATGGTGATTTCTTTATGCGGCTTGACTGGACTGCCTCAAATAAAAGTCATTGTATAATGATAAATCCTAGCTGGCCGACGACCAATATCTACATTGCAGCAGATGGAGCTCTCGACAAAAGCTCTAGCAGCGGAACAGATTTAGAGCAATTAGATAAATGCCCTTAGTCAGCGGGATGCGCAGTGTTGGTTTGACCAGCCGGGTGCGCCGAAGCCGAAACTGGCGGACGAGAAGCCCAAAGGGGAGACCGTGAGCTACGCCGAAGTGCTGAAATCGTGGGAGGCGGCGCGTAAACGGCTGAGGCTGTGAAAGGCGAACGGCACCGAAATGTGCCGTTTTATTGGCGGCTGTTTTATCGCCTTCGCGAGCAGGCTCGATCCCACAAGTAATTGAAGGCGCTCCCAGTTGCGTTTAAAAGAGAATCACTGTGCGATATTGGTATTTTTTCAAATTTTTCCAATGAGCAAGAGTCAATACTTATATAGCCCTATGTCCAAAAAACATAGAAATTAAATATAGAAACCAGCCAGTGCAAAGACTGTATATTATTGTTCTCATGTATATTTTTGAGTAAGGTCGGTTCTTGTAGTGTGCTATAGATATTGCTAACAAGCCTATTGATAACAAAGTCAGGATCAGTATGGGGATGATCATTTCCATTTTAGTGAATTCGTACCATACTACTGGGCTACCCTTCATGAGATAGGGGAATGCTATGTGCTGGTTATAAATTGATTTGGCTGAGATCAAGGTGAAAGTGAAAGCAGTAGTGCTGAGTATTAAAGTTAATCGCCAGCGTGGTGCTTTTTTTGTAATTATGGGGTGCGCTTTTTTTCTACACGAATAGCAATTTCCGTGTTTGATTCTGGATGTTCCTGTGTTGTTTGGCGCGTGGCAGCTGTTACATCTATTTGTTTTTGACTTCATTGATCAATGTTGTCCATTCGTCATTATTTCAGCCAATCCACTAGCGTCCGAAGTGGTCGTACAGCTGTGGCGAGGGAGTTTGCTCTCGCCGTCCGGTCAGCGCTCGGGAGAAGTAGGCGCCAAAAACTTCAGTCTGCTGCTGTTTTCCGAGCACACCGGCCTCACCGGGATTGGGACTTCTGCGTAGTCCAGCGGAAGCGAGGTCCCTCGCCACAGACGTGTGTTGTTGACGCTTTTTGGCCGTGGACTCAAAGCCCTCGACCAACTCAGACATAACACTTCGCTTCATTGTCTACACCTGAAAGCCGGCCACTAGCTTAGAAGCAACTGCGCCGGTTGTATGTCAGTTGCATCCGGTCTCCTTGCAGGCACTTTCCGAGAAAGGGGAGAGCAATCCCCCAAACGCAAAAACGGCACCCGAAGGTGCCGTTTCTGTTTGCTACCGAGAGTCGCCTAAGCGATCAACCCACCAGGCCCGACTGCTGAACCAGGTTCAACAACGGTTGTGGGTACAGGCCGAGGAAGAAGGCCAATACCGCGATGGCCAGCAGCATCACGCCACCTGCGCGTTGTTCCCAGTGCAACTGGGCGTCGACGCGACGCAGGTTCGGTTCGATCAGGTACAGGGTGACCATCACACGCAGGTAGTAGAACACGCCGATGGCGCTGCCCAGTACCAGGGAGCCGACCAGCCACCACTGATGGGACTCGACACCGGTGGCGATGATGTAGAACTTGCCGATGAAGCCCGCGGTCAGCGGGATACCGGCCAGGGACAGCATCATCACGGTCAGCACAGCGGTCAGGTACGGACGGCGCCAGAACAGGCCGCGGTATTCGTACAGGGCGTCTGCGTCACGGCCTTTGTACGGCGAGGACATCAGGGTGATCACGCCGAAGGCGCCAAGGCTGGTGATCACGTAGGTGACCAGGTACACGCCGATGGCTTCCACGGCCAGGCCCTTGCTCGCCACCAGGGCGATCAGCAGGTAGCCGAAGTGGGCGATGGACGAGTAACCCAGCAGACGCTTGAGGTTGCTCTGGGTCAGGGCCAGCAGGTTACCGAACAGGATCGACGCGATGGCGATGATGGTCAGTACGTTGCTCAGCACGCCACTGCTCGCCGCTGGCGAGATCTGGAATAGACGCACCATCACCGCGAACACGGCCACTTTCGAAGCGGTAGCGAGGAACGCGGCAACCGGTGCCGGAGCACCTTCGTAGACGTCCGGAGTCCAGAGGTGGAAAGGTACCAGCGACAGCTTGAACGCCAGGCCGATCAGCATCATGCCCAGGCCCAATTGAGCCAGCGAGCTTGGCAGGCCGGTGGCCGCCAGGGCCTGGCCGATACCGACAAAGCTCAGGGAACCGGCGTCAGCGTAGAGCAGGGCCATACCGAACAACAGGAACGCCGAACCGGCCGCCGACAGCACCATGTACTTGATACCGGCTTCCAGCGAGCGCTTGTTGAAGAAGGCATAAGCCACCAGACCGTAGACCGGTACCGAGAGCAGTTCCAGACCGACGAACAATCCGGCCAGGTGCTGCGCGCTGACCAACACCAGGCCGCCGGCGGCGGCCATCAGGATCAGCAGGTAAAGTTCTTCACGGTTGCCCGGGTAACCCGTACCGCCATCGCCGAGGTAGGCGTGGGCGAGGGTCACACAAGCGAGGGTGGCGACCAGGATCAGCGCCATGTACAAGCAAGCGAAGCTATCGATTTGCAGCAGTGGGGTCACAGCCAATGGCGCGACCTTCAAGGCTGGCAGGATCGACAGCAACGCCAGGTTCAGACCCGCCACCGACAGCAGGAAGGTCTGGGAGTGGTTGCGGCGCCAGGCAATTGCCAGCATCACCACGATGATCGTGGCGCTGGTAATCAACAGCGGCGCTAGCGCGATAAAGTGTTGAGTCGTGAATTCCATAGCGCTCTTACCGGGCCGAAGCGAGTTGAGTGAAGGCGGTGCCGAGCCACTGCTGCACGCCATGCATCGTAGCGGCAGAGGTATCGAGGAACGGTTGTGGGTACACGCCGATGTAAATCAGCAGTGCGGCCAGACCGACCACCATGATCATTTCGCGACCGTCCATGCCATGCAGCACCGCGTCCGATTTCGACGGGCCGAAGTAGGCACGGTGGATCATGATCAGCGAGTAGACCGAACCGAACACCAGGCCGGACGTCGCGATGATGGTGACCCATGGAGCGATCGGGAAGGTGCCGATCAGGATCAGGAACTCACCGACGAAGTTACCGGTCGCCGGCAAGCCCAGGGACGCGGCGGCGAAGAACAGGCTGAGGGCCGGCAGGTAGGCGATTTTCGACCACAGGCCACCCATTTCACGCATGTCGCGGGTGTGGGTGCGTTCGTACAGCTGACCACTCAGGATAAAGAGTGCCGCCGCCGACAGGCCGTGCGCCAGCATCTGCATCACCGCACCCTGCAGCGCCAGTTGGCTGCCGGAGTAGATGCCGATCAGTACGAAGCCCATGTGGGAAACGGACGAGAAGGCAATCAGGCGCTTGATGTCGGTTTGCGCGAACGCCAGGAACGCACCGTAGAAGATCCCGATCAGACCCAGGGCCATGGCGAACGGCGCAAACTCGGCCGAGGCATTCGGGAACAGCGGCAGGGCGAAACGCAGCAGGCCGTAGGCCGCGGTTTTCAGCAAGATACCGGCGAGGTCGACGGAACCTGCAGTTGGCGCCTGGGCGTGAGCGTCAGGCAACCAGGAGTGGAACGGCACCACGGGCAGCTTCACCGCGAAGGCGATGAAGAAACCGAGCATCAGGATGTACTCGGTGGTCGTCGACATCCTGGTTTTCAACAAATCGGCGTAGTTGAAAGTAATCACGCCGGTGTCGTTGAAGTTGACCAGTACCAGACCCAGGATCGCCACCAGCATGATCAGGCCGGAAGCCTGAGTGAAGATGAAGAACTTGGTCGCCGCGTAGATCCGGGTTTTCTTGCCGTCCGAAGAACTGTGACCCCAGAGCGCGATGAGGAAGTACATCGGCACCAGCATCATTTCCCAGAAGAAGAAGAACATGAACAGGTCGAGGGCGAGGAACACGCCGACGACACCACCCAGGATCCACATCAGGTTCAGGTGGAAGAAGCCCACGTGACGCTGGATCTCTTTCCACGAGCAGAGAACCGAGAGGACACCCAGCAGGCCGGTCAGCATGATCATCAACAGCGACAGGCCGTCGAGGGCCAGGTGCACGTTGATGCCGAAGCGCTGGATCCAGACGTGCTTGAACTCAAGCGCCCAGGTCGGATCGGCGCCTGGCTTTGGTGCAAATGAATAGTCACCGTTGGCCCACAGCCAGAGGCCGAGGGAGAGCAGCAGGGACATGGTGATCAGCGCAATCCAGCGCGGGAGGGTGGCGCCGAAGCGCTCACCCATCCAGCACAGCAGGCCGCCGATGAAGGGGATCAGGATTAGCCAAGGCAGAATCATGACGGGTTCGTTTCCTTTCGCAAATTCGCAAGGTTCATATCAGACCGCTACCAGCACGACGGCGCCAATGACCAGCACGGCACCAGCAGCCATCGAGGCGGCATACCAACGCAGTTGACCGGTCTCGGTACGGCTCAGGGCGGTGTGACCGCCTTTGGCCATGCGCGGGATCAGACCGATGGTCTGGTCGAGCGGGTCTTTGCGCAGGATATGGTTGATCGCCAGGTAAGGCTTGACGAACAGTTTGTCGTAGATCCAGTCGAAGCCCCAGGCAGCGAACCACCAGGCCGAGAGGACACGGCCGATGCCGCTGTTGGCGATGGCGGTGACGAAGCGACGCTTGCCGAGGAACAGCAGCGCGGCCAGCAGGATACCGGACAGGGCGATGGCGCCCGAAGCGATTTCCAGGCTGTGCTTGGCTTCGCCGCCGGCATGGCCGACGCTTTCCGGCAGTACACCGTGCAGCGGTGGAACGATCATCGCGCCGATGGCGGTGGACAATACGATCAGCACCGACAGTGGCAGCCAGTGGGCAATGCCGTGACCGGCGTGGGCTTCGGTCTTCACTTCACCGTGGAACGCGATGAAGATCAGGCGGAAGGTGTAGAGCGAAGTCATGAACGCGCCGACCAGACCTGCATATAGCAGGCCGTTGTTGCCGCTGGCGAACGCTTCCCAGAGGATTTCGTCCTTGGAGTAGAAGCCTGCGGTCACCAGAGGCAGTGCCGCCAGGGCCGCGCCGCCGACGATGAAACTGGCGTAGGCCAGTGGCAGTTTCTTCCACAGACCGCCCATCTTGAAGATGTTCTGCTCGTGGTGGCAGGCAACGATCACCGAACCGGACGCAAGGAACAGCAGGGCCTTGAAGAAGGCGTGGGTCATCAGGTGGAAGATCGCGCCGTCCCAGGCACCGACGCCCAGGGCCAGGAACATGTAGCCGATCTGGCTCATGGTCGAGTAGGCGAGGATACGCTTGATGTCGGTCTGAACCAGGGCTGCAAAACCAGCCAGGACCAGGGTCACGCCACCGACTATTCCTACCAGATGCAGGATTTCCGGCGCCAGGGTGAACAGGCCGTGGGTACGGGCAATCAGGTAGACGCCAGCGGTCACCATGGTTGCGGCGTGGATCAGTGCCGAAACCGGGGTAGGGCCGGCCATCGCATCCGCCAGCCAGGTTTGCAGCGGCAGTTGCGCCGATTTACCGACAGCGCCGCCCAGCAGCATCAGGGTAGCCATGACCATCCAGAAATCGCCGGACTGGAATTTCTGCGGAGCCAGCACCAGCAGTTCCTGGATGTTCAGGGTGCCCAGTTGGGCAAACAGAATGAACAGGCCGATGGCCATGAACACGTCGCCGATACGGGTCACGATGAAGGCCTTGAGTGCGGCGTTACCGTTATTGCGGTTGCTGTAGTAGAAACCGATCAACAGGTACGAGCACAGGCCCACGCCTTCCCAACCGAAGTACACGAACAGCAGGTTATCGGCCAGGACCAGGAACAGCATGCTGGCGATAAACAGGTTGGTGTAGGCGAAGAAGCGCGAGTAACCGTCTTCACCGCGCATGTACCAGGAGGCGAACAGGTGGATCAGGAAGCCCACGCCGACGACCACACCGAGCATGGTCACGGACAGGCCGTCCAGGTGCAGGGCGAAGTTCGGCGTGAAGCCTTCCACCGCCATCCATTGCCACAGAACCTGGGTGTAGTGACCACCTTCCGGCGGGGCGACGTTGAATTGCCAGATCACATAGGACGCGACGATCGCAGACAGGCCAATGGAGCCGACGCCGATCAGCGCCGAGAGGTTTTCCGAGAGACGGCCGCGAGAAAACGCCAGCAGCACAAAACCGATCAGAGGGAACAGGAAAGTCAGATAGAGAAGGTTCATCCGCGCATCTCACTGGCAGCGTCGATATCGAGCGTGTGGAAGCGGCGATACAGTTGCAGCAGGATCGCCAGGCCAATACTGGCCTCGGCCGCTGCCAGGCTGATCACCAGGATGAACATGATCTGTCCATCCGGCTGCGCCCAGCGGCTACCGGCAACGATGAACGCCAAAGCGGAGGCATTCATCATGACCTCCAGGCTCATCAGCACGAAGAGGATGTTGCGGCGGACCATCAGGCCGACCAGACCGAGGCAGAACAGGATGCCGGCGACCGCCAGACCATGCTCCATAGGGATAGCAGGCATCGTCATTGCTCCTTGGCTTCGTTGCGGCCCAAGTGGAACGCCGTGACGGCTGCGGCGAGCAGCAGCATCGAGGCGAGTTCGACCACCAGCAGGTAAGGACCGAACAGACTGATGCCCACGGCCTTGGCGTCTACGGTGGTGTGGCCGATGGCTTCACCGGTCTGGTGGGAGAACAGCACGTACAGCAGTTCCACCAGCAGCAGCGCGGCGAGGAGGACCGGGCCGCCCCAAATGCCGGGCTTGAGCCAGACGCGCTCTTGCTGAACCGAGGCCGGGCCCAGGTTCAACATCATCACCACGAACACGAACAGCACCATGATGGCGCCAGCGTAGGCGATCACTTCCAGGACACCGGCAAACGGTGCGCCGAGGACGAAGAACGTCATCGCCACGGCGATCAGCGAAATGATCAGGTAGAGCAGGGCGTGCACAGGGTTGGTGTTGGTGATCACGCGAAGCGTGGACACCACAGCGATACCCGATGCGAAATAGAAAGCGAATTCCATCTTTCTTCCTTAAGGCAGCAAGCTCTTCACGTTGATCGGTTCGGCTTCATTCTGCGCGGAGCCTTTCGGCTTCCCGGCAATCGCCATACCTGCAACACGATAGAAGTTGTAATCAGGGTTTTTGCCGGGGCCGGAGATCAGCAGATCTTCTTTCTCGTAAACCAGGTCCTGACGTTTGAACTCGGCCATTTCGAAATCCGGTGTCAGCTGGATCGCGGTGGTCGGGCAGGCTTCCTCGCAGAGGCCGCAGAAAATGCAGCGCGAGAAGTTGATGCGGAAGAAGTCCGGGTACCAGCGACCGTCTTCGGTTTCAGCTTTCTGCAGCGAGATGCAACCGACCGGGCACGCCACGGCGCACAGGTTGCACGCAACACAACGCTCTTCACCGTCGGGGTCGCGGGTCAGGACGATACGTCCACGGTAGCGCGGCGGCAGGTAGACCGGTTCTTCCGGGTACTGCAGCGTGTCGCGCTTGCGGAAGGCGTGGCCGAAAATCATCACCAGGCTGCGAAGCTGGGTGTAGAAGCCATGCACGATGTCAAATATGTACTTCATGATTCTATCCTCACTGAGCCGCGACGGCGGGCGTGTTGAGCAACACGATCGCAGCGGTCACCAGCATGTTGACGAGGGTCAGCGGCAAGCAGAACTTCCAGCTGAAATCCATCACTTGGTCATACCGTGGGCGCGGAATCGAGGCGCGCAGCAGGATGAAGAACATGATGAAGAACGCGGTTTTCAACGCGAACCAGATGAACGGGATCTGCGGCAGGATGCCGAACGGACCGTGCCAGCCACCGAAGAACAAGGTCACCAGCAGCGCCGAAATCAACACGATGCCGATGTACTCGCCGACGAAGAACATGCCCCATTTCATGCCGGCGTATTCAATGTGGTAACCGTCGGCCAGTTCCTGCTCCGCTTCCGGCTGGTCGAACGGGTGACGGTGAGTCACGGCGACGCCAGCGATGAAGAAGGTCAGGAAACCGAAGATCTGCGGAATGACGAACCACAGGTTCTGCGCCTGGTATTCGACGATGTCACGCATGTTGAACGAGCCAACCTGGATCACGATGCCCATCAGCGACAGGCCCATGAACACTTCGTACGACACGGTTTGCGCCGAGGCCCGCAAGCTGCCCAACAGGGCGAACTTGTTGTTGCTCGACCAACCGGCGAACAGCACCGCGTAGACCGACAGACCGGCCATGGCGAAGAAGAACAGGATGCCGATGTTGATATCCGCGACACCCCAGGTCGGGGTGATCGGGATGATCGCGAAGGCAATCAGCAAGGCGCTCATGGCCACGACCGGCGCCAAAGTGAAGATCACTTTGTCGGCGAACGGCGGGGTCCAGTCTTCCTTGAAGAACATCTTGATCATGTCGGCCGCGATCTGGAACGCGCCGAACGGACCGACGCGGTTCGGACCGTAACGGTCCTGCCAGAGGGCGAGCAGACGACGCTCGACCCAGCTCAGCAGGGCGCCGCAGACCACTACGGCGAGCAGAATCACCACGGCCTTGAGGACTGCGATGATGATGTCGATCACTTCAGGAGTGAACAAGGTCATTGAGCTGCCTCCTGCAGACCGTCAACGGATTGGCCAAAGATGGCTGGCGGAATGCCGGCGATGCCCGCAGGCAGTGCCACCAGACCAGCACCCAGCTCTTCATTGATGCGCAGCGGCAGACGCAGGGTCTGGCCGGCCACGTTCAAGCTCAGCATGGCGCCATCATTGACACCCAGGCGGTCGGCTTCGGACTTGGCCAGTGCGACGTAGGCGGCCGGGATGCGTTCCTGAACCGGAGCGGCTTTCGAAGAGTTCTCTTCGCTGCCGAACAGGTGGAAGAACGGCACAACCTGCCAGGTGCCCTGGGCCGGGTTGAACGCGCGCGGAACGCTGGCGAACCAGTTCAGCGAGTCACCGCTGGTTTCGATCAGGCGGGTGCCCGGGTCACCAGCGCGGATGTGACCACCGACTTCGTCCTGGAACTTGTTCCAGGCTTGCGGCGAGTTCCAGCCCGGAGACCAGGCGAACGGCACTTGCTGACGCGGTTCGGCGGAACCCGAGTAACCTTCCATGGAGAAGGCGAACGCGGTGTCCTTGTCCTGCGGGGTACGCGGTTCGTGCACGTTGATGTCGGCACGCATGGCGGTACGACCAGAGTAACGCAACGGTTCGCGGGCCAATTTCATGCCCTTGATGCGGAACGCGGCGGACGGTGCGGCATCAACAATGCGGTTCAGGATCGAGGTGCTGGAAGCGACGGCGGCGGTGGCGTGGTCCAGTTGGGTCCAGTCGATCGGCTGGTTCAGCAGGGTCGCGCGCAGGGCATGCAGCCAGCGCCAGCCTTCATGAACCAGGATGCTCGCATCCATGTACTTCGGATCGAAGACCTGGAAGAAGCGCTGGGCGCGACCTTCCTGGCTGACCAGGGTACCGTCGCCTTCAGCGAAGCTGGCGGCGGGCAGAACCAGGTGCGCGCGATCGCTGGTGGCAGTCTTCTGATGGTCGGCGACGATCAGCACTTTGGCGGCGGTCAGTGCAGCATCGACCTTGGCCTTGTCGGTACGGGTGTACAGATCGTTTTCCAGCACGACGATGGCGTCGGCCTTACCGTCGATAACGGCTTGCAGCGCGGCATCGACCGATTCGCCACCGAGCATGGCCAGGCCGAGGCTGTTGGCCTCTGGCACGATCAGGCTGATGGAACCGTTCTTCTCGCGCAGCTTCAGAGCTTTGGCGATGTTCGCGGCGGCTTCGATCAAGGCTTTGGAGCCCAGGGAAGTACCGGCGATGATCAGTGGACGCTTGGCTGCGAGCAGGGCGTCGGCGATGCGCTTGGCCAGTTCGAGGGCTTCAGCGTCCAGGCCTTCAACGGCTGGAGCGCTGGCGTCGAGGGCGTGAGCCACGGCGAAACCGATGCGGGCCAGGTCGTCTGGAGCGGCGTGAACACATTCTTCGGCGATGTCGTCGAGCTTGGTTTCAGCCAGGCTTGCGATGAACAGCGGGTTCAGCGCGTGCTGACCGATGTTCTTCACCGCGGCGTCGAGCCAAGGCTGGACGCGCATGGCGTCGGCCATGTCTTCGGCCTTGCCCTTGACCGATTGACGCAGGGACAGGGCCATGCGTGCAGCAGTCTGGGTCAGGTCTTCACCAAGGACGAACACGGCGTCGTGGTCTTCGATGTCACGCATGTTCGGTACTGGCAGCGGGCTGTCTTTCAGCACTTGCAGGACCAGGCGGATTCGCTCCAGCTCGGCAGCTTCGATGCCCGAGTAGAAGTGCTCGGCGCCCACCAGTTCGCGCAACGCATAGTTGCTTTCGAGGCTGGCGCGTGGCGAACCGATACCGACGATGTTGCGACCGCGCAGCAGGTCAGCGGCTTTGTCCAGCGCTTCGTCGAGGCTCAGCTTGGCGCCGTTGGCCAGCAGCGGCTGACGCGGGCGGTCTTCGCGGTTGACGTAGCCATAGCCGAAACGGCCACGGTCGCACAGGAAGTACTGGTTCACCGAACCGTTGAAACGGTTTTCGATGCGACGCAGTTCGCCGTAACGCTCGCCCGGGGAGATGTTGCAGCCGCTGGAGCAGCCATGGCAGATACTCGGCGAGAACTGCATGTCCCACTTGCGGTTGTAGCGCTCGGAGTGAGTCTTGTCGGTGAACACACCGGTCGGGCAGACCTCGGTGAGGTTGCCGGAGAACTCGCTTTCCAGGGTGCCGTCTTCAACGCGACCGAAGTACACGTTGTCGTGGGCGCCGAATACGCCGAGGTCGGTGCCGCCAGCGTAATCCTTATAGAAGCGCACGCAGCGGTAGCAAGCGATGCAGCGGTTCATTTCGTGGGAAATGAACGGGCCCAGTTGCTGGTTCTGGTGGGTACGCTTGGTGAAGCGGTAACGGCGCTCGTTGTGGCCGGTCATGACCGTCATGTCTTGCAGGTGGCAGTGACCGCCTTCCTCACAGACCGGGCAGTCGTGAGGGTGGTTGGTCATCAGCCATTCAACAACACTGGCGCGGAATGCCTTGGACTCTTCATCTTCGATGGAGATCCAGGTGCCATCGGTGGCAGGGGTCATGCAGGACATGACGATACGACCACGGGTGTCGTTTTCGTCGGTGTACTGCTTGACCGCGCACTGGCGGCAAGCGCCAACGCTGCCAAGGGCAGGGTGCCAGCAGAAATACGGAATATCGAGGCCTAGCGACAGACATGCCTGTAACAGGTTGTCTGCCCCATCGACTTCGAGCTCTTTGCCGTCTACGTGGATAGTGGCCATGGTTCAAAGTTCTTCGTTGGCCCGGTGTCAGCGGGCGTGGCTAATGGAATCTTGTTATCCGCGTGAATCAACACAGCCGTTAAAGGCGTCATCACACGAAAAGCGAAGGGCACGGACCCTTCGCCTTTTTTAAGCGTTTACGCGCCGACCAGGATCGGCCTTGCCAGAGGCGGGACGGTGGCGCTGACAGGCGCGATACCGGCTTCGAACTCTGGACGGAAGTATTTGATTGCGCTGCCCAACGGCTCCACGGCACCCGGTGCGTGAGCACAGAAGGTCTTGCCCGGGCCGAGGAAACCGACCAGACCCAGCAGGGTCTCGATGTCGCCTGGCTGGCCTTCGCCGTTCTCGATGGCCATCAGCAGCTTGACGCTCCATGGCAAGCCATCGCGGCAAGGGGTGCAGAAGCCACAGGATTCGCGAGCGAAGAACTGCTCCATGTTGCGCAGCAGGGACACCATGTTGACGCTGTCGTCCACCGCCATGGCCAGGCCGGTACCCATGCGGGTGCCGACTTTGGCGATGCCGCCGGCGTACATTTGTGCGTCCAGGTGTTCCGGCAACAGGAAGCCGGTACCGGCGCCGCCAGGCTGCCAGCACTTGAGCTTGTAACCGTCGCGCATGCCGCCGGCGTAGTCTTCGAACAGCTCGCGTGCGGTGACGCCGAACGGCAGTTCCCACAGGCCCGGATTCTTGACCTTGCCGGAGAAGCCCATGAGCTTGGTGCCCATGTCTTCGCTGCCTTCACGGGCCAACGATTTGTACCAGTCCACGCCGTCGGCAATGATCGCCGGCACGTTGCACAGGGTCTCGACGTTGTTCACGCAGGTCGGCTTGCCCCACACGCCAACGGCGGCAGGGAAGGGCGGCTTGGAGCGCGGGTTGGCGCGGCGGCCTTCGAGGGAGTTGATCAGTGCGGTTTCTTCACCGCAGATGTAACGCCCGGCGCCGGTGTGGACGAACAGCTCGAAGTCGAAGCCGCTGCCCAGGATGTTCTTGCCCAACAGGCCAGCTGCCTTGGCTTCTTCTACGGCACGGTTCAGGTGCTTGGCGGCGGTGGTGTATTCGCCACGCAGGAAGATGTAGCCACGGTAGGTTTTCAGGGCGCGGGCACTGATCAGCATGCCTTCGATCAGCAGATGGGGCAGTTGCTCCATCAGCATGCGGTCTTTCCAGGTGTTCGGCTCCATTTCATCCGCGTTGCACAGCAGGTAGCGGATGTTGATGGATTCGTCCTTGGGCATCAGGCCCCACTTAACGCCAGTGGGGAAGCCTGCACCGCCGCGACCCTTGAGGCCGGAATCTTTCACGGTCTGGACGATGTCGTCCTGGCCCATGTCGGCGAAGGCCTTGCGCGCAGCGGCGTAACCGTTCTTGGCCTGGTACTCGTCGAGCCAGACGGCTTCGCCGTCGTCACGCAAACGCCAGGTGAGCGGGTGAGTCTCGGCCGAACGCTTGATGCGGTTGGCAGGACCGAAGGAAGTCAGGGTCATACATAGCCCTCGAGCAATTTGGTAACGCCTGCTGGCTGCACATCACCGAAAGTGTCGTCGTCGATCATCAACGCCGGCGCCTTGTCGCAGTTGCCGAGGCAGCAGACCGGCAGCAGGGTGAAACGACCGTCGGCGGTGGTCTGACCCAGGCCGATGCCCAGCTTGCTCTGGATTTCGCTGACCACGGACTCGTGGCCGCCGATGTAGCAGACCATGCTGTCGCAGACGCGAATGATGTGACGGCCCACTGGCTGACGGAAGATCTGGCTATAGAACGTCGCCACGCCTTCAACGTCGCTGGCCGGGATGCCGAGGATCTCGCCAATGGCGTACAGGGCGCCGTCCGGCACCCAGCCGCGTTCCTTCTGAACGATCTTCAGGGCTTCGATCGACGCCGCGCGCGGGTCTTCGTAGTGATGCAGCTCGTGCTCGATGGCCGAGCGCTCGGTTTCACTCAAGGTGAAACGGTCTGTCTGGATAAGCGTGCTATTCATGCTTAGCGGTCCACGTCGGCCATAACGAAATCGATACTACCCAGGTACGCAATCAAATCCGCGACCATGCTGCCTTTGATCACCGAAGGGATCTGCTGCAAGTGCGGGAAGCTTGGGGTACGAATCCGGGTGCGGTAGCTCATGGTGCCGCCATCGCTCGTCAGGTAATAACTGTTGATGCCCTTGGTCGCTTCGATCATCTGGAAGGATTCGTTGGCCGGCATGACCGGGCCCCACGAAACCTGCAGGAAGTGCGTGATCAAGGTTTCGATGTGCTGCAGGGTGCGCTCTTTCGGCGGCGGCGTGGTCAGCGGGTGATCCGCCTTGTACGGGCCTTCCGGCATGTTGCGCAGGCACTGGTCGATGATCCTGATGCTCTGGCGCATCTCCTCGACACGCACGATGCAGCGGTCGTAGGCATCGCCATTGGCGGCCAGCGGCACTTCGAACTCGAAATTCTCGTAGCCCGAGTACGGACGCGCTTTACGCAGGTCGAAGTCGCAACCGGTCGAACGCAGGCCGGCACCGGTGACACCCCATTCCAGGGCTTCTTTGGTGTTGTAGTCGGCGACGCCGATGGTCCGGCCACGCAGGATGCTGTTGTCCAGTGCGGCTTTCTGGTATTCGTCCAGACGCTTGGGCATCCACTCGACGAAATCCTTGACCAGTTTTTCCCAGCCGCGCGGCAGGTCGTGGGCGACGCCACCGATGCGGTACCAGGCCGGGTGCAGGCGGAAACCGGTAATGGCTTCGATCACCGTGTACGCGCGCTGACGGTCGGTGAAAGTGAAGAACACCGGGGTCATGGCGCCGACGTCCTGGATGTAGGTACCCAGGAACAGCAGGTGACTGGTGATCCGGAAGAACTCGGCCATCATGATGCGGATGACGTCGACCTTCTCCGGCACCTTGATACCGGCCAGCTTCTCGACCGACAGCACGTATGGCAGGTTGTTCATCACGCCGCCGAGGTAGTCGATACGGTCGGTGTACGGAATGAAACTGTGCCAGGACTGGCGCTCGGCCATCTTCTCGGCACCACGGTGGTGGTAACCGACGTCCGGTACGCAGTCGACGATCTCTTCACCGTCCAGCTGCAGGATGATGCGGAACGCACCGTGCGCGGACGGGTGGTTCGGGCCGAGGTTGAGGAACATGTAGTCCTCGTTCGGACCGGAACGCTTCATGCCCCAGTCTTCCGGCTTGAAGCGCGCGGACTCTTCCTCGAGCTGCTGCTTGGCCAGGTCCAGGGTGAACGGGTCGAACTCGGTGGCACGGGCCGGGAAGTCCTTGCGCAGCGGGTGACCTTCCCAGGTCGGCGGCATCATGATGCGCGACAGGTGAGGGTGGCCGGTGAAGTGGATGCCGAACATGTCCCAGACTTCACGTTCGTACCAGTTGGCGTTCGGCCAGATGCTGGTGATGGAAGGCAGGTTGAGGTCGTTCTCGGACAAGGCGACCTTGATCATCACGTCACTATTACGTTCGATCGACATCAGGTGATAGAACACGGAGAAGTCGACGCCGTTCGGCAACCCTTGACGCTTGGTGCGCAGACGCTCGTCCACGCCGTGCAGGTCATAAAGCATGACGTACGGCTTGGGCAGGTTACGCAGGAAGGTCAGGACTTCGACGAGTTTGGCGCGGGCAACCCAAAGCACCGGCATGCCGGTGCGGGTAGCCTGGGCGGTGAACGCCTCCGGGCCAAAACGGTTGTTCAGTTCGACGACCACATCCTGGTCGTCTGCCTTGTAAGGCGGGATGTACAGAGCACTGCCTGTAGTCATGGTTATTTTATCGCTTTCGGTCAACGTAAAGAATGAAGCCAGGTTCTCGTTCCATGGAAAGAGGCAGATCTGGATCAGACTTCGTCGGGGCTGCGCAGGTTGGTTACCTGAATACGCTGTTCGCGGCGCTTTTCCTTTTCGGAAGGCATCTCGGCGCGGTATACGCCTTGATCGCCAACGACCCAGGAAAGTGGACGACGCTCCTGGCCAATCGACTCCTGCAACAGCATCAAGCCTTGCAGGAAAGCTTCAGGGCGGGGCGGGCAGCCAGGCACGTAGACGTCCACGGGCAGGAACTTGTCCACCCCTTGAACGACGGAGTAGATGTCGTACATGCCACCGGAGTTGGCGCACGAACCCATGGAGATGACCCATTTAGGCTCGAGCATTTGCTCGTAGAGACGCTGAATGATCGGCGCCATCTTGATGAAGCAAGTACCGGCGATAACCATGAAATCCGCCTGGCGCGGCGATGCCCGGATAACTTCGGCGCCAAAGCGCGCGATGTCGTGGGGCGCCGTGAAGGCGGTGGTCATTTCCACGTAGCAGCACGAAAGACCGAAGTTATACGGCCACAGGGAGTTCTTGCGCCCCCAGTTGATCGTGCCGTTAAGCACGTCTTCGAGCTTGCCCATGAAAATGTTTTTGTGGACTTGATCTTCTAACGGATCGGAAACGGTTTCCCGCTGGCCAATCGGATACTGCTCGTTAGGAGCATCGGGGTCGATCCTGGTGAGATTGTATTGCATTGCCAAAGCCTCATTGTTTCAGCTTCGCTTGCCGCTTGCGCCGAGCTTCCGGAGCCCAGTCAAGGGCGCCCACTCGGAATAGGTAGACAAGGCCTGCCAACAGAATTGCTATGAAAACGAGAGCTTCGACGAATCCGGTCCAGCCGCTTTCGCGGACGGACACAGACCAGGCAAAGAGAAAGAGGGCTTCGATATCGAAGATCACGAAGAGCATCGCGACCAGATAGAATTTGGCTGAGAGCCGCAAGCGGGCGCCACCTGTAGGTAGCATGCCGGACTCGAACGGTTCGTTTTTGCTGCGGCCCCAGGCTTTTGACCCGAGGAGGCTGGAAACACCGAGCATGAAGGCGCAGAGGCCGACAACGCCTAGAAGGAAAATGGCAAAGCCCCAGTTGTGGGCCATGAGTCCTGTCGCTTCGGGCATGCTGGTAATCCTTAACAGAGAGCAAAGGTCTCTGAGCTTGAAAAGAAACAAAAGCAGTGACGATATGTCGCAGCAATCAATCCAGCTGATTTTATGGCTAAACACCCGGCAAGTAAAATTCCTATGGCGAAATTTATTATAGGAATAAGGACATAGCGAGCCTAAACCCCCCCACAGGCCTTGCGGCTCGGGCATTAGCCGGCATTTCGTCAATTATGTTTTGTAGGGAATGTAACGAACATTGTTCACGCTAAATGATAATCAATATTGTTTGACTTGGTTTTTAAACTGCTTGTCCGTCGGATACACGGGAAGTTGTCTTATATGAGCGTTACAGCAAGTAGCGCCAGTGAGCGTTTTAGCGGATCTTTCTGACAGTCGTACCGCTCTGGATCAATGTTTTTCCGGTCGCCGCTTTCCCATGTGGGAGCGAGCTTGCTCGCGATGGCGGTGTGTCAGACACAGCATCTTTGCCCGAAGGATCGCTATCGCGAACAAGCTCGCTCCCACAGGGTTTGGCGGTGCTGATTAAATCGCAGGCAAAAAAACGCCCCGAACCAGTCGGGGCGTCAGATGTGCAGCGCTGCGGTTAGCTTTCTATTCGGTCCGCAGCGGCTGATGTCTCAGTCGAAGCAGATCAGTGGAACTGTTCTTCTTCGGTCGAACCGGTCAGCGCGGTTACCGAGGACGAGCCACCCTGGATCACGGTGGTCATGTCGTCGAAGTAGCCGGTGCCCACTTCCTGCTGGTGAGCCACGAAGGTGTAACCCTTGGCGGCGTCAGCGAATTCCTGCTCTTGCAGTTTCACGTAGGCAGTCATGTCGTTGCGGGCGTAGTCGTGCGCCAGGTTGAACATGCTGTGCCACATGTTGTGAATGCCAGCCAGGGTGATGAACTGGTGCTTGTAGCCCATGGCGGACAGTTCGCGCTGGAACTTGGCGATGGTCGCGTCGTCCAGGTTTTTCTTCCAGTTGAAGGAAGGCGAGCAGTTGTAGGACAGCAGTTGGTCCGGGTATTCCTTCTTGATCGCTTCAGCGAAGCGACGAGCCTCGTCCAGGTCCGGCTTGGCGGTTTCGCACCAGATCAGGTCGGCGTACGGAGCGTAGGCCAGGCCGCGAGCGATGGCCTGGTCGAGACCGGCGCGAACCTTGTAGAAACCTTCCTGGGTACGTTCGCCAGTCACGAATGGCTGGTCGTACGGGTCGCAGTCGGACGTCAGCAGGTCGGCGGCGTTGGCGTCGGTACGGGCCAGGATGATGGTCGGAGTGCCGGCAACGTCAGCAGCCAGGCGAGCAGCGGTCAGCTTCTGTACGGCTTCCTGGGTAGGAACCAGTACCTTGCCGCCCATGTGGCCGCATTTCTTCACGGAAGCCAGCTGGTCTTCGAAGTGAACGCCGGCGGCGCCTGCTTCGATCATGCTCTTCATCAGCTCGTAAGCGTTCAGTACGCCGCCGAAACCGGCTTCAGCGTCAGCCACGATTGGCGCGAAGTAGTCGATGTAGCCAGCGTCGCCCGGGTTCTTGCCGGCTTTCCACTGGATCTGGTCGGCACGACGGAACGAGTTGTTGATGCGCTTGACCACGGTTGGAACCGAGTCCACCGGGTACAGCGACTGGTCCGGGTACATCGATTCGGCGGAGTTGTTGTCCGCAGCCACTTGCCAGCCCGACAGGTAAATCGCCTGGATGCCGGCTTTGACTTGTTGTACAGCCTGGCCGCCGGTCAGGGCGCCCATGCAGTTGACGAAATCTTTCTCAGGACGGAAGGCCGGCTTGGCACCCTGGGTCACCAGGTTCCACAGCTTCTCGGCGCCCATTTTTGCAAAGGTGTGCTCAGGTTGAACCGAGCCACGCAGGCGGACGACGTCAGCAGCGGAGTAAGTGCGTGTCACGCCTTTCCAGCGCGGGTTTTCAGCCCAGTCTTTTTCGAGGGCTGCAATTTGCTGTTCGCGTGTCAGTGCCATGGGAGATAAACCTCGTCGCGTCTTTATGAAAAGTTGTTCTGCGGTGGAAAATTCCTGCGCTCGCTGACCAGAAGCTTAAGCGGTCAAGTCGGATTCGGCGGGGAGGGCGACGGGATGAACGATCGGCTCGAGGGGAAGTGAGCAGGTAAAGGCGAACTGCGGGCGCATTCGGGCGTCGTGGGCCTTGGTGCGAACAACAGTGTGGTGCCGGGTTACCTATTACGCTTCCGTCCCTCGGGACAACTTCGTTCCAGTCGACAACCTCGTCAAACACACCTTGTGGGCGGTACAGACACGAAGCGGTTCGCGGGGGTAGGTTGCGAACATCGCCTCGAAGGCCCTTGCCAGGGCCTCTGATTAGCGGGAGCGAGGCCATCATGCCTTCGCTTTTTTGGCTCGTCAAACGTTTTGTAGTGCTTTTTTTGTGGCACTACATCTTTGGTCTAATACGACTCGTCAGTCAGTTTTTGGTGCTTTAGTCCAAGGTGTCGACTTTCACCCGCAGTGTCATGTCGTTGCGGCTCTGGGTCGAGTAGCTGTGGGTCTGGCCCTGTTTGTCGGCCTGGGTCTGGCCATTGACCCCGGCCAGCAGGATCCACTCACCGAGGTGACCGGTGACGGTTGTGTCGGTGCTTTGTACGTTCACTACATCGGGACGTTCCTGGCTCATGCGGTCACGGTTGGTACTGATCGACAGGTGAACGATGTCGCCGGTGACGTTTGCCGTGACGTAGAAACCCTGGGTGACGTTGCGATACTCGGTCTGGCTGCTGTAACCGCCATAGGAATCGCTTTGGCTGCTGGTGATCGGCACGCTCTGGCCGACCTGGATCAGTGCCGGTGCGCCTTCGCTGGCCTGCACTTGCTGAATGCCGCCGTCGCGACTGTCGGTGCTGTAGTTGATGATGCGGGTCTGGCCGGGCTTGGCACCGTTCACCGAGTAACCCTGGTCGCCCTGGAAGTTGTTGTCGCTGGTGTCGACGGTAATCAACAGGCGCTTGGGTGCAGTGTCGAGTTGCGAAAGGAGGGCTTTAAGTTCGTCGATCTTGCGCTGATCGGCGTTGACGATGAGTTGATTGCCGTAGGCGCTGACCTGGCCTTCCTTGCCGATGAAGTCCTGCGCCACCGGTAGCAGGTCCGCGCTGGTGTGGTACTGGAGGGAGACGATTTCTGTGGCTGCCATCACCGAAAAACTGCAGCCGAGCAGCAGGGTGGTGAGCAGGGTGCGTAGGGACATATCCGTTATCTCCGCCAACTTGAATTGATGATAGTGCCAGTTTGTCGGCCTGGAGTGGCGCTAGTTGAATCGTAGACAGCAAAACGCCCCGGCATCGTGAGATGTCGGGGCGTTTTGTGGTGTGCTTCAGGGCCTCATCGCGAGCAGGCTCACTCCTGCAAGGTCTAGCGCAATCCTTGTAGGAGCGAGCCTGCTCGCGATGGCCGCGACTCGGTATCAGGCCGAATGTCGCACCATGTCCACATGCGGAATCCCGGCTTCCAGGAACTCTTCACTGACCATGTGAAAGCCCAGGCGCTCATAGAACGCCGTGGCTTGTACCTGGGCGCTGAGCATCTGCTGTTTGAGCCCGCGCTCTTCGGCTTCACCGATGACCGCTTGCATCAGTGCATCGCCGACTTTCAGGCCGCGCCAGTCTCTGAGTACCGATACCCTGCCGACGTGGCCGTCGGGCAACAGGCGGGCTGTGCCGATCGGAAAGTCGCCTTCGTAAGCGAGGAAATGCACTGCATCAATGTCATCGGCGTCCCATTCCAGTTCTGGCGGAACGGATTGCTCGGCGACGAACACCGCTTCACGAATGCGCCGGATCTCGGCGTTGTCCTTTTGCCAGTCTGCGACACGTACGTGAATTTTATTCATCGGCGAACCCCAGGCTTCCTTGCTTGACCAGTTCGCACAGCAGGCCGCGGCCGTCTTCGTCGCTCAGCCATTCGCCGAGGTTGTCGGCGTGCAGAGCGTCGGCGGCGCAGATCATCTTCAGCAGTTCGCGCAGTTTGCCTGGCAGATAACGGCTCTGGCCGCTGGCGAACAGCAGCAGGTCGTCATCGACTTCGGACCACGCCAGGCGTGCGCTCGGGTTGCGAATCAGGATCGCGCCTTGCTCCAGGGCGGACATGAAGTCGTCTTCTTCGACGTCTTCCGGGCCCACCACCAGTTCCGGGTAGCGTGGCTCGGTCATGAACTGGCCGAACCAGGTCAGCAGCAGGCGCTCGTCGCTCATGTGCTCGGCCAGCAGGCCTTTGAGGCGGTCGAGTGCGTCGCGCTGGATCTGGTGAGGATCGGCAGTCGGCAAGGCGTCGGCGTCGGTGTAGCGTTCTTCGTCCGACAGGAACTGGCTGAGGAAGTCAGTGAAGTGGGTCAGTACTTCAGCGGCGCTCGGCGCGCGGAAACCAACCGAGTAGGTCATGCAGTCATCAACGGCGACGCCGCAGTGGGCCAGGCGCGGTGGCAGGTAGAGCATGTCGCCCGGTTCCAGCACCCATTCGTCGGTGGCTTCGAATTCGGCGAGGATGCGCAGGTCGGCGTGGGCCAGCAGCGGGCTTTCGGTGTTGCACATCTGGCCGATCTTCCAGTTGCGCTTGCCGTGGCCTTGCAGCAGGAACACGTCGTAGTTGTCGAAGTGCGGACCAACGCTGCCACCCGGCGCGGCGTAGCTGATCATCACGTCGTCGATGCGCCAGCTCGGCAGAAAGCGGAAATTTTCCAGCAGTTCGCTGACTTCCGGGACGAACTGATCCACGGCTTGAACCAGCAGGGTCCAGTCACGTTCAGGCAGCTTGCTGAACTCATCTTCGGCGAACGGGCCGCGACGCAGTTCCCACGGACGCTCGCCATTCTCGATGATCAGTCGCGATTCGACTTCTTCTTCCAGCGCCAGGCCGGCCAGTTCGTCGGCGTCGATCGGGCTTTCGAAATCAGGAATCGCCTGGCGGATCAACAGTGGTTTTTTCTGCCAGTAGTCGCGCAGGAATTCCCGTGCCGTGATGCCGCCCAGAAGTTGAAGAGGAATATCAGGATTCATGTGTAACCTATTGAAAAAATGCACTTTTCAGACGGGAATAAAAACGCCCGGCGCGGCCGGGCGTCTTAAAAGGGTCTAGCGGTCGATCAGATGCGCTTGGCTTGTTCTACAGCGTTGCCGATGTAGTTCGCCGGGGTGAGCAGTTTCAGCTCGGCCTTGGCGGCGGCTGGCATGTCCAGGCCGTCGATGAAAGTCTGCAGCGCTTCTGGGCTGATGCCCTTGCCGCGGGTCAGTTCTTTCAGCTTTTCGTACGGGTTTTCGATGTTGTAGCGACGCATCACGGTCTGGATCGGCTCGGCCAGGACTTCCCAGCAAGCGTCCAGGTCAGCGGCAATCTTCTGCTCGTTGAGCTCAAGCTTGCTGATGCCCTTGAGGCTGGCTTCGTACGCGATCACGCTGTGGGCGAAGCCGACACCGAGGTTGCGCAGTACGGTGGAGTCGGTCAGGTCGCGCTGCCAGCGGGAGATTGGCAGTTTGCTCGCCAGGTGCTGGAACAGTGCGTTGGCGATACCCAGGTTGCCTTCGGAGTTTTCGAAGTCGATCGGGTTGACCTTGTGCGGCATGGTCGACGAACCGATTTCGCCAGCGATGGTGCGCTGTTTGAAATAACCCAGGGAGATATAACCCCAGATGTCGCGGTCGAAGTCGATCAGGATGGTGTTGAAACGGGCGATCGCGTCGAACAGCTCGGCAATGTAGTCGTGCGGTTCGATCTGCGTGGTGTACGGGTTGAAGCCCAGGCCCAGTTCGTCTTCGATGAAGGCGCGGGCGTTGGCTTCCCAGTCGATCTCGGGGTAGGCCGACAGGTGGGCGTTGTAGTTGCCGACAGCGCCGTTGATCTTGCCCAGCAGCGGAACGGCAGCGACTTGAGCGATCTGGCGCTCCAGGCGGTAAACCACGTTCGCCAGTTCTTTGCCCAGGGTGGTCGGCGAGGCCGGTTGACCGTGGGTGCGCGACAGCATCGGTACGTCGGCGAAGCGGATCGCCAGTTCGCGGATGGCGTTGGCGGTCTGGCGCATCAGCGGCAGCATCACGTCATCACGGCCTTCGCGCAGCATCAGGGCGTGGGACAGGTTGTTGATGTCCTCGCTGGTGCAGGCAAAGTGGATGAACTCGCTGACCTTGGCCAGTTCCGGCAGCTTGGCCGCCTGCTCTTTGAGCAGGTATTCGATGGCCTTGACGTCGTGGTTGGTGGTGCGCTCGATCTCTTTGACGCGCTCGGCGTGCTCCAGAGAGAAATTTTCCGCCAGGGTGTTCAACACAGCGTTGGCTTCGGCGGAGAACGCCGGCACTTCGCTGATGGCAGGGTGAGCGGCCAGGCGCTGGAGCCAGCGCACTTCAACCAGAACGCGGGCACGGATCAGGCCGTACTCGCTGAAAATTGGGCGCAGGGCCTGGGTTTTGCCGGCGTAGCGGCCGTCAACAGGGGAAACCGCAGTGAGCGAAGAGAGCTGCATGGGGTGTTCTCGGACAGTCGGGCAACGAAATGGGGCGCGTATCATACATGAAAAAATCCGCCGGTCCGTCGCCAACTGACCGGCGTATTACGCGTATTGCTGAGTTCGGTGCTGTCGATGCGGGTTATTCGTTACGCATCAATGGGTAAAGCTCTTTCAACAATTTGCGGCGGCTGATCACCAGTTGCCAGCGATGACCGCCCAATTGCCGCCACAGGCGGGCCGAACGGATGCCGGCCAGCAGCAGTGCGCGAATTTTCGAGGCGTTGCTCGGTTGTTGCAGGTTGCGCATGTCGCCGTGCACCTGGATGCGTTGGCGCAGGGTGCTCAGGGTGTCCTGATACAGTGCGCCGCATGCAGCGATCACGTTTTCGTGGGCCGGGCCGAAGTGTTCGACCTGGGACTGAATCTGCGGCAGACGCTTGCCGATCACGTCGAGCATGTCGTTGCGCTTGGCCAGCTGACGCTCAAGGCCGAGCATGGCCAAGGCATAACGCAGCGGTTCGCGCTGCAGGGCGCTTGGATCGCGTTCGAGGGCGCCGATCAGTGCGCGATAGCCTTCGCGCAGGTTGATGTCGTCACCGCCGTAGACTTCGAGTGTGTCCTTGGGGTCGCGAATCAGCAAGCTGCCGAGCATGCAGGTCAGTCCGGCTTCGTTGGTTTGGCCTGACTTGGCAATCCTGTCCACCAGCACGGCGGCGAGAAACACGCCGCCCAGTGCTGTCAGTTGCTCCTGAATCGGGTTCATTGGGCCTGGCCCTTGCTCGTCCACGGCTCGGCTACTTCAATCACGCCGCCGCCGAGGCAGATTTCACCATCGTAGAACACCACGGACTGGCCCGGAGTGACCGCGCGTTGCGGATCATCGAAGGTTGCGCGATAACCCGTGGCGGTTTTCTCCAGGGTGCACGGCTGGTCGCTCTGGCGATAACGAACCTTGGCGGTCAGCTTGCGTGGCTGGCTCAGGTCGATCGGGTTGACCCAGTAGATATCGGAAGCGAGCAGGGCGCGGGAGAACAGCCACGGGTGATCGTTGCCCTGGCCAACGATCAGCTCGTTGTGTTCCAGGTCCTTGATCAGCACGTACCACGGCTCATCGCTGGCATCTTTCAGCCCGCCAATGCCCAGGCCCTGGCGCTGGCCGATGGTGTGGTACATCAGGCCGTGGTGACGGCCGATGACTTCACCTTCGGTGGTCTTGATCTCGCCCGGTTGCGCTGGCAGGTACTGCTTGAGGAAGTCGCTGAAGCGGCGCTCGCCGATAAAGCAGATCCCGGTGGAGTCCTTCTTCTTCGCGGTCGCCAGCTCGTATTTCTCGGCAATGGCGCGCACCTGCGGTTTTTCCAGTTCGCCGACCGGGAACAGGGTCTTGGCGATCTGTACACCGCCGACGGCGTGCAGGAAGTAGCTCTGGTCCTTGTTCGGGTCCAGGCCCTTGAGCAGTTCGGTGCGGCCGTCGATGTCGCGGCGACGCACGTAGTGACCGGTGGCGATCAGGTCGGCACCCAGCATCATGGCGTAGTCGAGGAACGCCTTGAACTTGATTTCACGGTTGCACAGGATGTCCGGGTTCGGCGTGCGTCCGGCCTTGTATTCGGCCAGGAAATGCTCGAACACGTTGTCCCAGTACTCGGCGGCGAAATTGGCGGTGTGCAGCTTGATGCCAATCCTGTCGCACACGGCCTGGGCGTCCGCCAGGTCATCCATGGCGGTGCAGTATTCCGTTCCATCGTCCTCTTCCCAGTTCTTCATGAACAGGCCTTCCACCTCATAGCCCTGCTCGATCAGCAGGAGGGCGGAAACGGAGGAGTCCACGCCGCCGGACATGCCGACAATGACGCGCTTCTTTTGTGTGTCAGAAGGGGCTGGATCACGCATAGGGATTCAATGAGTGTCTTGAAAAAGGACGCGATTCTATCAGGCTCGGGGCCGCATGGCTAAAGAGAAGGACGGATCAGTTCGAGGTCGAAGCGAATGCCTGCCAGATAATCATCGATGCAACGGATGATCAGCTCGCTGCGCCAATTGTCGCGCTGCTCGATTAACTCCTCGCGGGTCAACCACTTGGCGCCGACGATGCCTTCATCCAGTTGATAATCCGCGTGGTGTTTCAGTGGTTTGGCGATGAAGCAGACCCGCTGGTACGTTACGCCGTTGCTCGGGGCGGTGTAGAGGTAAATGCCCAGTACGCCGGTCGGTTCGACGTCCCAGCCGGTTTCCTCGAGGGTTTCGCGAATGGCGGCTTCGGTCAGGGTTTCGTTCGGGTCCAGGTGGCCGGCGGGTTGGTTGAGTACCGTGCGTCCGCTCTTGAGCTCTTCGACCATCAGGAAGCGGCCGTTGTCTTCGACGATGGTTGCTACGGTGATGTGGGGTTTCCAGTCCATGAGATGTCCTCAAATTCCAAAGTTGAAACACAGTCCAATGTAGGAGTGAGCCTGCTCGCGATGGCGGTATGTCAGTGACATCAATATTGGCTGACATGACGCTATCGCGAGCAGGCTCACTCCTACAATGGGTTTGTGTGAATTCTGAAAACACAAACCCCGGCACGGGGCCGGGGTTTGTGGTGCTTCCTTACAACCTTACACCAGCGCAGCAACTGCCGCGTTGAAGGTTGCGCTTGGGCGCATGGCCTTGCTGATCAGCTCGGCGTCGGCGTGGTAGTAACCGCCGATGTCCACTGGTTTGCCCTGAACGGCGTTGAGTTCGGCAACGATGGTCGCCTCGTTCTCGGTCAGGGTCTTGGCCAGGGTCGCGAACTGCGCTTGCAGTGCAGCGTCTTCGGTCTGGGCAGCCAGGGCTTGAGCCCAGTACAGCGCCAGGTAGAAGTGGCTGCCGCGGTTGTCGATGTTGCCGACTTTGCGCGATGGCGACTTGTTGTTGTCCAGGAACTGGCCGGTGGCCTGGTCCAGGGTCTTGGCCAGCACCAGCGCCTTGGGGTTGTTGTAGGTCACGCCCAGGTGTTCCAGGGACGCGGCCAGGGCGAGGAATTCACCCAGCGAATCCCAGCGCAGGAAGTTCTCTTCCAGCAGCTGCTGCACGTGCTTCGGTGCGGAGCCGCCAGCGCCGGTTTCGAACAGGCCACCGCCATTCATCAGCGGCACGATCGACAGCATCTTGGCGCTGGTGCCCAGTTCCATGATCGGGAACAAGTCAGTCAGGTAGTCACGCAGTACGTTGCCGGTCACCGAAATGGTGTCTTTGCCATCGCGGGTGCGCTGCAGGGTGTACTTCATCGCGTCGACCGGCGCCATGATCTGGATGTCCAGGCCGGCAGTGTCGTGATCCTTCAGGTAAGCCTGAACTTTCTCGATCACCACGCCGTCGTGGGCGCGCATCGGGTCCAGCCAGAAAATCGCCGGGGTCGCGCTTGCGCGAGCACGGTTGACGGCCAGTTTGACCCAGTCCTGGATCGGTGCGTCTTTGGTCTGGCACATGCGGAAGATGTCGCCGGCCTCGACAGCCTGTTCCATCAACAGGTTGCCCTTGCTGTCGGTGACGCGAACAACGCCGTCAGCCTTGATCTGGAAAGTCTTGTCGTGGGAGCCGTACTCTTCGGCTTTCTTCGCCATCAGTCCAACGTTCGGCACGCTGCCCATGGTGGTCGGATCGAACGCGCCATTGGCCTTGCAGTCTTCGATCACTGCCTGGTAGATGGTCGCGTAGCAGCGATCCGGGATCACGGCCTTGGTGTCGTGCAGCTGGCCGTCGGTGCCCCACATCTTGCCGGAGTCACGGATCATCGCCGGCATCGAGGCGTCGACGATCACGTCGCTCGGCACGTGCAGGTTGGTGATGCCTTTGTCGGAGTTGACCATCGCCAGGGAAGGGCGAACGGCGTAGACCGCCTGGATGTCAGCTTCGATGGCCGCTTGCTGCTCGGCAGGCAGGGCCTTGATGCGCGCGTACAGGTCGCCGATGCCGTTGTTCAGGTTGAAGCCGATCTGTGCCAGCACGTCAGCGTGCTTGGCCAGCGCGTCTTTATAGAACTCGGCAACGATCTGGCCGAACATGATCGGGTCGGAGACCTTCATCATGGTGGCTTTCAGGTGAACCGACAGCAGCACGCCTTGTTCCTTGGCGTCTTCGATTTCGGCCGCGATGAAGCTGCGCAGGGCGTTTTTGCTCAGTACCGCGCAATCGAGGATCTCACCGGCTTGTACGCTGGTCTTTTCTTTCAGGACGGTGGCGGTGCCGTCTAGAGCGATCAGTTCGAGTTTCACGGCGTCAGCGGCGTCGATCAGGGCGGCCTTTTCGCTGCCGTAGAAATCGCCGGTGTTCATGTGCGCGATGTGGGACTTGGAGTCCTTGGCCCACGCGCCCATTTTGTGCGGGTGCTTGCGTGCGTAGTTCTTGACCGACAACGGAGCGCGACGGTCGGAGTTGCCTTCACGCAGAACCGGGTTCACGGCGCTGCCCTTGATCTTGTCGTAGCGCGCCTTGGCTTCTTTGTCGGCGTCGCTGGTGACGGTCTCAGGGTAGTCCGGCAGTGCGAAGCCTTGAGCTTGCAGCTCTTTGATCGCGGCTTGCAGTTGCGGAACCGAGGCGCTGATGTTCGGCAATTTGATGATGTTGGCTTCAGGCGTAACGGCCAGGGCGCCCAGTTCGGCGAGGTGGTCGGCTACGGCTTTGTCGCCCAGTTGCTCGGGGAAGCTGGCCAGGATGCGCCCTGCAAGAGAGATATCGCGGGTTTCAACGGCGATATCAGCCGAGGCGGTGAACGCCTCTACGATAGGCAACAGTGAATAGGTGGCGAGGGCAGGAGCTTCGTCGGTGAAGGTATAGATGATCTTCGAGCGGGTGGGCATATTCGGATTAACTCTCTCTTCTTTGCTAAAGCGTGCGCAGAAACTCGAGGGCGCCGGGTAAGCGCGTTCGTTCAAAGTCATCCATGAGCCGAATATCGAGGTTTCGTTGCTGTGATGTTGGGTGCATCAGTAGGGCGTCAAGCAGTCGGGCTGCGGTAACAGACCGGTTTTGGGCTGAAACACTCGTCGCTATTTATCAAGCAGCAGGCTGTTCAGTCCGTCGTGACCCTTTAGTCAGCGGCGGCATTATACATAGGTAGCTGGCAATCTGCCGATGGTTCATACGCAACGAATGTCGTCCATTGGTCTAAAGGTCGCAGGGGCGAGCAGGGCACAAGGTCATTCGTCGTGCTTGAGTTTGGCGTTTTTCCCTTTGCTTTCAAGCTTGTAGCTCGCGAGTTGCAAGGCTTTGCGGCAGATGGACGGAACATAGGGTTTGCGCGCCGATTCAACTGGGTTACGCTCGAACCAAGCCAGATGTTCAATCCAATCAATGGAGTTCAGCATGGGTTACAAGAAGATTCAGGTTCCAGCCGTCGGCGACAAAATCACCGTCAATGCAGACCATTCTCTCAATGTTCCTAATAACCCGATCATCCCCTTCATCGAAGGCGACGGCATTGGTGTCGACATCAGCCCGGTCATGATCAAGGTTGTCGATGCTGCTGTTAAGAAGGCTTACGGTGGCGAGCGCAAGATTTCCTGGATGGAAGTGTACGCC
>NZ_JBFUHY010000051.1:0-35325 GCF_056402155.1 Pseudomonas sp. P4_C1 | reverse complement strand
GCCCACCGGAGTCGAGCCCAAACGTTCCTTCCGAACCTGGTCGACCCAGCGGCGCAGGGCCGTAGGACCGATATCCAGGCTGGCGCAGACCTCGGGAACCGACTGTCCCTCGTCCAGCACCATGCTCGCCGCCTTGAGTTTGAACTCACTGGAATAAGATTTACGCATAGCCAAAACACCTCAGATTTGGGCGCCATCATAGCGCCCGATTGAAGTGTCCAAAATCATTAGGCCAGTTCAAGCTCGCTCCTACAGGTAAGAGGTTTAATTCGAGATTGGTTTCGGGATTTCCAACCCACGCATCACCGCCGGCCGTGCCAGGAATCGCTCCAGCACCCGCGTGACGTTAGGGAAGTTCTGAATACCTACCAGATCGCCGGCTTCATAGAAGCCGATCAGGTTGCGTACCCACGGGAAAGTGGCGATGTCGGCGATGGTATAGCGCTCGCCCATGATCCAGTCGCGCCCTTCCATCCGGCCGTCGAGTACCTTGAGCAGGCGTCTGCTTTCCTCGACGTAGCGGTCACGGGGACGCTTGTCTTCGTAGTCCTTGCCGGCGAACTTGTTGAAAAAGCCGAGCTGGCCGAACATCGGACCGATCCCGCCCATCTGGAACATCAGCCACTGAATCGTTTCGTAGCGCGCTGCCGATTCCTGGGCCAGCAGTTGCCCGCTCTTGTCGGCCAGGTAGATCAGGATCGCCCCCGACTCGAACAGCGCCAGCGGCCGGTCGTCCGGACCGTGGGGGTCGAGGATCGCCGGGATCTTGTTGTTGGGGTTCAACGACAGGAATTCCGGGGACATCTGGTCATTGGTGTCGAAGCCGACCCGGTGCGGTTCATAAGGCAGGCCGATCTCTTCGAGCATGATCGAAACCTTGACGCCGTTGGGGGTTGGCAAGGAATACAGCTGAATCCACTCCGGGTACTGGRCAGGCCATTTGCGGGTGATGGGGAATGCGGACAAATCGGTCATGGGCTGGATCCACGAAGACATTGAGAGTGACGATCATAATGGAGATATCGGGCCAGCGATCCCTTGAAGCCATCGATATCGCTGATAGAGGAGATCAAAAGAGATCACGACGGTTTCAGCGCCATCGGGTGTAGTGTGTCCATTATTTCGAAATATCCTGTCGATAACCTTCGCTGCAACCCGTTGAAGGTTACCGGTACATTGCTGCGTTTTTGGCCGGAATCGAACCAAACGGGCCCAGGGGACTCTGAGCACCACTCCTTTGAAAACGGACCGGTTTCAACGACATGGAAAGCACCAGGAAAATCGTGGTGTAAAGGTTTGTCAGCCTTAACCGAATAGTGCTGAAGATCCCTTTATTCATGAACCTGTTCAATTTTGCCCAACGCTTTAAACATCGCGCTTACCTTTTGTTGCCCGCCTTGTTGGTGGTCAGCGCGTTGTTCCTGTCGCTGGAGTCCGGCCCAAGCCGCGCCCAACCGATGGATGGCACCCAGACGCTGGTGTTCCTGCGCCATGGGGAAAAACCCGCCGGCGGCCTGGGCCAGCTCAATTGCCAGGGACTGAACCGCGCCATCGACCTGGCCACGCTGCTGCCGGAAAAGTTCGGCAAGGCCAACTATGTGTTTGCTGCCAACCCGACCCGTAACGTCGAGGAAGGCGAGTTCGACAATTCCTACAGTTACATCCGCCCCCTGATGACCATCAACCCCACCGCCATCAAGCTGGGCCTGCCGGTGAACATCAACTTTTCCGCCAATGACACCGATGACCTGGCCGAAGAACTGCTCCAGGGCAAGTATCACAACTCGGTCATCTACACCGCCTGGTCCCACGGCTACCTGCCGGAGCTGATCAACACGGTGGCCGGCGAAGCCACCGGCAAGGATGCGAAGATCATCGACGACTGGGAGTCCAGTGATTACGACTCGCTGTATGTGCTGACCCTGACCTGGCACAACGGCAAGGCCAGTTTGCAGAGCCATGTGTACAAGCAGGGTCTGGATAATGGCTCAGAGACTTGCCCGACCTGAGGTTGTGCATTGCCTGATCGGGCCTCATCGCGAGCAGGCTCGCTCCTACAGTAATCTTCTGTGAACACAGTATTTGTGTACGGCGCAGATCCAGTGTAGGAGTGAGCCTGCTCGCGATGGGGCCGGCACAAACAACATCACCCCCGCTGGCTGCCCCGCTCACGCAGATACTCGAGAACCGCCCCCCGCTCCCCGGCAAACTCGATCCGCGCGTCTTTTTTCTCCCGCTGGAACGCATACATCGGATCGTAATACTCGCGCAGCAACCCTTCGATCCAGCCCCGGTGCAGATCCACCGCGCCACTGCGGGCCTGCTCGGCCAATGCCTCTTCCATCAAAACCAGCAGGCGCCGATGACGTTCGCCGCCCAGGCGTTTCTGCACATTGTTCAGGCTCGCCAGCAAGCGTTCGGAAAATAGCGCAAAGCCCTCCTCGCCATGCACACCGATGAATTCGGCGCACAGATCCACCACGTAGTCGCGCAGGATCCGCTCGACCCGACCTTCAAGGCTGTCTTCCAGCCAGACCATCGGAAACTGCTGCATGCCCTGGTACAGCGGCAACGGCAGCGCACAACTGCCCACCGCACGGCTTTCGTCTTCCAATACGAACTGCTCGATGCCCCGGGCGCGTTTTTTCAACACGTCGATGGCCAAGCGGTTTTCGAAATCGATATTCGAGGGTTGGCCCGTGGCGCGCTTGCCGAAACTGGAACCGCGATGGTTGGCATGACCTTCAAGGTCCACGGCGTTGTCCAGTTGCGTGAGCACCTCGGTCTTGCCGGTGCCGGTCATCCCGCCCAGCAGAACGAAATTGCACTGGGTCACGGCTTGATCGAGGGTGTCCAGCAGGAAGGTGCGCATGGCCTTGTAGCCGCCACCCACCCGTGGATAGTCGATGCCGGCTTCGTCCTTGAGCCATTGCTGGACAATCTGCGAGCGCAGGCCGCCGCGAAAGCAATACAGCAAGCCATCCGGATGCGCCCGGGCAAAATCGGCCCAGGCCTGGATGCGTTCGGCCTTGACCGCGCCCGACACCAGTTGATGCCCCAGCACGATGGCCGCTTGCTGGCCGTGCTGTTTGTAGCAGGTGCCGACCCGCTGGCGTTCATGGTCATTCATCAACGGCAGGTTGATCACACCGGGGAATGAACCCTTGTTGAATTCGACCGGCGCGCGGGTGTCCATCATGGGCCGGTCGTTGAGGAAAATGTCGCGGTAATCGGTGTAGTCGACAGACATCAAAACACCTCGACCGCGTTGCTCTGTCGCTCGACCAGTTCACCGATCGGCTCCAGGCTCAGGCCCAGCTCAGCGGCCACAGAAAGGAATTGCTCGTTGCCTTCGGGCGTCACGGCAATCAGCAGGCCGCCGCTGGTCTGCGGGTCGCAGAGCACGCGTTTGTGCAGCTCCTGAAGGCGTCCGAGCTTGCTGGCATAGCTGTCGAAATTGCGCAGCGTCCCGCCCGGTACGCAGCCCTGTTCCAGGTAATACTCCACCCCCGGCAGGCGCGGTACGCGGTCATATTCAATGCGCGCCGTGAGCTGGCTGCCGTCGGCCATTTCCACCAGATGCCCGAGCAGGCCGAAACCGGTGACGTCGGTCATCGCGGTCACGGCGTCGAGCTTGCCGAAGCGGCTACCGGGTTTGTTCAGGGTGCACATCCAGTCCCGGGCCAGGCCGATGTCGGCATGACGCAACTTGCCCTTTTTCTCGGCGGTGGTCAGGATGCCGATCCCCAGGGGCTTGGTGAGATAGAGCAGGCAACCGGCGGTGGCGGTGTCGTTGCGCTTCATGTGGCGCTTTTCCACCAGGCCGGTGACGGCCAGGCCAAAGATCGGTTCTGGCGCGTCGATGGAGTGCCCGCCTGCCAGCGGGATGCCCGCCGCGTCGCACACCGCACGGCCGCCGCGTATCACTTCCCGGGCAACTTCCGGGGCCAGCACGTTCACCGGCCAGCCCAGAATCGCAATCGCCATCAACGGATCGCCGCCCATGGCGTAGATGTCGCTGATGGCATTGGTGGCGGCAATTCGACCGAAATCGAAAGGATCGTCGACGATTGGCATGAAAAAGTCGGTGGTCGAGACCACGCCGCGTTCTTCGTCGATGGCATACACCGCCGCGTCGTCGCGCGAGGCGTTGCCGACCCAGAGTTTCGGGTCGAGGTTCTGCGCCCCGCTGCCGGCCAGGATCACTTCCAGCACCTGGGGGGAAATCTTGCAACCGCAACCGGCGCCGTGGCTGTATTGGGTCAGGCGAATCGGCTCGCTCATAGGGGTACCTCATTGGGTCAATGGGGCCGATTCTAGCAGAGCGAAGCATGCGCAAGGCGGTGCACAGCCATGGACTTTGTGGGAGCGGTTAAGGCAGCAGAATCACCTTGTCGCCGCTGCCCTGATTCACCTCGGCATAACGCTCCAGGCCTTCGGCCAGAGGCGATTCGAACAACCCTTGCGGCAATGGCAACAAGTCCTGATCGAAAAATTGGCCGAACTGCTCGAGCATCGCCGCACACGCCTGTACCCCGTACAACAACGAGTTGATCCCCACCACTGAGCCACCCTTGCGATACAACGCCAGGGCCGGCAACTGCACGTGACCGTCCACCGGCGCCGCGATGATTGCGATACGGCCGAACGCGGCCAGGGCTGGCACCGAGGCCGGCAGCCAGAAACCGGTGGTGTCGAAAATCACGTCGGCGCCGCCGGCATACACGGCGTTGACCTGAGCCCCGAGGTCCTCGGGTTTATCCAGTTGCAGGGTCTGATAGCCCTGATCCTGCAAGTCCTTGACCTGCTCCGGACGCCGCGCGGCTGCCAGCACCCGGGCACCGCGCACCTTGGCCAGGGCCAGCGCGGCACTGCCGACCGCCCCGCCACCGATGACCAGCAATCGGGTTTCGGCCGTCACCAGGCTGCGCTCCAGCGCATCCCACGCCGTGGTGTACGGAACGCCGAGGCTGGCGGCCTGGGCGAAGCTCAGGTGCGTGGGTTTGAGCGCCACGCCGTTGGCCGGCAGCTTGACGAACTGCGCGTGGGAACCGTCGGCGAAAAAGCCCAGTTCCTTGCCCGTGCCCCAGACTTCCTGACCGATCAGCGCCTGCGGGCCGGCCACGACAACACCGGCAAAGTCACGACCGGGAATCCGCGGCAAGGTGGTGTAGGGAAAACGTCCCAGCACGTTCTTCACATCGCTGGGGTTGAGGCCGGCGGCCTTGATCTGGACCAGCACTTCATCGGCGCCGGGCACGGGGGTCGGCACCTCGACGTAGCGCAGGGCCGAGAGATCGCCGGTTTTGTCGAATTGCAGAGCTTTCATGGGCGTGTCCATTGAATAAAGAAAGGGTTCAGGAGATCCAGCCAGCCACCAGTTCTCGGCCCATCGGCCAGAGTTTTTCGCCGGCGAGCATGCCAAGCAGGCCTACCAACGCGATGGCCGGGGGTGCGGGGGAACGAAAATCCAGGGCGCCGTAGAGCAGACCGACACCCAGACCGATGGCCACAGACACGAGGTAGTTCATGGCAGACTCCGGGGGCAATTGAGGTATGCGCTGAGTCTAGAGGGCGACGCCTGCGAGCATCGGCCAAGTGCTTCTGAATATCGGCCAAAGCCTGGCCTCGGCGAATTCAGTCCTGGCGTTGCGCCGCAGGAAACTGCGAGGGGGCGACACCCAGCTCTCGACGAAACATGTCACTGAAGCTGCTCGGCGAATAGCCCAGCTCCCGGGCAATCGCACTGACCGGTACGCCCTGGATCAATTCGGCCACAGCCGTCGCCAGTTGCACCTGACGCCGCCACTCGGCGAAGCCCATGCCCAGACCGTCCTTGAACAGCCGCGCGAGGGTGCGCACGCTGGCACCGGCGTTATCCGCATGCTGTTCGAAAGGAATATCCAGTGAAGGCGCAGCCATGACCGCCTGACACAAATTCATCAATCGCCGGTCGGAATCGTCCGGCAGCGGAATTTTCAGCAGCGAACGCCTGGCGCGCTTGAGCTCCAGCAGCGCCAGGCCCACCAGCGCGTCGTAATACTCGGGCGCCCCGTCATTGCCCTGCTCCACCAGACCGACGATGAGCTCACGCAGCAAGCCGCCGACCTCAATGACTTGCACGCTGTCATCCAGGGTCGCCGCCAAGGACGGGCGCAAGTAGATATTGCGCATTTGCAGGTCGGACACCACGCGAATTCCATGAAGTACGCCAGGCGGCAACCACACCGCCCGCTGCGGCGGCACCACCAGCGCCTCGTGCGGCGTCTCGACCCACATCACCCCGCTCATCGCATACAGCAACTGGCCCCAGACGTGCTCGTGAGGCTCGATGTACAACCCGCGCGGATAGGTGCGAGCCAGCGGTTGCACGGGCACATCGGTGTCACTCAGGTCAGGTGGTGCGGCGAGGGCCATGGTCTATGTTCATTGGGGGGCGGGAAGGCCCCATGGTAACGAGGCACCGAACTTGTCGCCAGCAACCGCCGCCGTCCGACAAACCGAATGAATTTTCCAGATGGCGCGCGATCCTTTTATGTACAACAGGGAGGAACCGGAGCTTTATGAACAGTGCAAAATTATTCGTCATCGAGTACACCCTCCATGGCGCTCCAAAATCATTCATTATCCGCCTGGAAAAAATGGATAACGCAGAAGCCTGGCATTGGGCGAGCTGCGACGCAGGGGTGGGGCGGATCCCCCGATTCGGACGCGAGAAGGTGCAAAAGACCAGCAAGCCAATGGCAGAAAAGTTCGGCGTGGAAAACGTCAAGTGGCGGCCGGCGAACTGATCACAGGCAACCATCAGGATCGGGGGAGAATGAAAATGACCGCGACACCTGTCAGCAGCCCTGCCCGGCTGGACTACGGTCTGGACACGCTATCGGGGCGCACCAGCAAAAGCGCCGAGTGCCTGATTGGACTGGAACAGGTCGAAAATGACCCATTTTGCTTCGCCATACGCGTCCTGGCACCACTGCCGGAAGATCTGGAGCAAGCGAAGACATTGGTGGTGCGGGTCGAAGGCCGGCGCCTGCAAGGCACCGTCCGCCACAGCGTACGCCTGGAAGATGACAGCCTCAGGCTCGAAGTGGAGCCGGACTAGGCTCCACTTTTGCGTATGCCGTGGTTATCAGTGGGCACACTTGCAGCCTTGGGAAGCGCACTCTTCGCCATGCTCGTGATGCTTGGCACAGGCTTCGCAGCAATAGTGCTTGCCGTGGCGCACGATCGGGTGCTCGCCGAGCTTGCACGAACACTTCGGACAATCGCATTTACGGTCGGTCATGGGGTTGACTCCTAGGGTAGTGGTCGTCGGGGGGCTTGCGATGTAACCCGCCTTACCAAGTGTAGGAGTTGAGTCGAAAGGTGCGTGGAACTCCGTCCAGGCTGGTTGCCCGGCAGGTTCCGAACCCCACTTTCCCTGTGGGAGCGAGCTTGCTCCGGGCGGCGCTCCGACGATAGCGGTGGCTCAGCCAACATCAATGCTGAATGTGCTGCCGCCATCGCGAGCAAGCTCGCTCCCACAGGTTGCAAACCAGTCAGATCCGGAATTGCCCCACCAGACCGCCCAGGCGCTGACCGAGGTCGGCCAGGCTACGGGAAGTCTGCGCGCCGAGCTGGGTTTCGTCGGCGACGCTGTCCACCGCCACGGCAATCTGATGCACGCTGCGATTGATCTCTTCGGCCACGGCGGTCTGTTCTTCGGCGGCACTGGCGATCTGCGCGTTCATCGAATTGATGGTCGCGATCAGCTGCGCCATGGCGTCCAGCGAAGCCCCCGCCTCGTTGGCCTGGGCCGAGGTGCCGTCGCCGGCTTCGCTGGAACGACGCATCGCCTCCACCGCCGACCGGGTGCCGGCCTGCAAGCGGTCGATCATGCCCTGGATTTCCTGGGTGCTGATTTGCGTGCGGCTGGCCAGCGCCCGCACTTCATCGGCCACCACCGCAAAGCCGCGCCCGGCCTCACCGGCGCGGGCGGCTTCGATGGCCGCGTTGAGCGCCAGCAGGTTGGTCTGCTCGGCAATCGAGCGAATCACCCCGAGCACGCTGACAATCGACGACACGTCTTTTTGCAGGCTGTCCAGGGACACGCCGCTGCTGCGGATGTCGTCCACCAACGCATGAATTTTCTCGATGCTGCCGGCCACCACACGCTTGGCTGCCTGCCCTTCTTCGTCGGTCTGCTGGGCGGCGACCGCGGCGCTCTGCGCGCTCTTGGCCACTTCCTGGGCGGCGGCCGACATTTCGTTGATCGCCGTGGCCACCTGATCGGTCTCATGGCGCTGCCGCTCCATGGCCTGGTCCGAGCGATTGGCCTGGTCGGACACCTGATTCACCAGCCCGGTCAGTTGCGAGGTCATTTCGGTGATCTGCCGTACCAGGCCGTGGATCTTGTCGACGAAACGGTTGAACGAGCCGGCCAGCTCACCGAGTTCGTCCTGGCTGGTGATGGTCAGGCGGCGGGTCAGGTCGCCCTCGCCTGCCGCAATGTCGTCGAGGTTGGCTTTCATCAGATGCAGCGGACGCAGAATGGTGTTGGCCAGCAACATCCCGGCGGCAGCGATCACCAACAGCACCACGATCGCCACGCCGACGATGCTCAGCACCATGCCTTGCATGCGCTCCTGGACCTTGGCTTCGACCACCGCCACTTGCGCTTCGATGCCGTCGAGGTTGACCGAGGTGCCGACCGCCATGTCCCACTTCGGCAGGTATTCGGTGTAACCGAGCTTGGGCACCAGCACCTGGGTATTGCCGGGCAATGGCGAGCTGTATTGCAGGTAGTGCGTACCGTCCCTGGCGACTTTCACCAGGTCGCGGTTGACGTAGACACCGTTCGGGTCGCGGTTGTCCTTGAAGCTCTGGCCCACACCTTCGGGGCTGTTGGCCTTGAACAGGCGCACGGTGTTGGAGTCGTAGCCGAAGAAGTAGCCGTCCTTGCCATAGGTGATGCTCGACAGCAGCTTGATCACCTGGGCCCGCGCCGTCTCATCGCCGGGCGCGGCCGCGTCGTAGAGCGGTTTGATCGTGGTCATGGCCACGGCCACGTAGCTTTGCAAGGTCGCCTTGGCATCGCTGAGCAGGCGCTCGCGGGTCTGCTCGACTTCCTTGCGCGCCTGATCCTGCAGAATGAACAGCGTGGTCAGGCTGATGACCAGCGCAAACAGCAACACCGGAAGGACGGCAAGGGACAGGACTTTGGCCTTGAGGCTCATGCGCATGACGTTCACTCTTTTGATTTTGTTAGCGTGGTTAAAAGCTTTAACGGCACGCCGGGTCAAAAGTTGAACGCAGTCAGTCGGACCAATGAAGATCCCCTGTGGGAGCGAGCTTGCTCGCGATGGCGGTGAAGCAGTCAGCATCTATGTGGCTGACAGATCGCAATCGCGAGCAGGCTCGCTCCTACAGGGGTTCCGGGGTTACAGAACCATCGCGGCCACCCAGCCAAACGCCAGCAGCGGCAGGTTGTAGTGCAGGAAGGTCGGGACCACGGTGTCCCAGATGTGATGGTGCTGGCCGTCGATGTTCAGGCCGGAGGTCGGGCCGAGGGTCGAGTCCGAAGCCGGCGAACCGGCGTCGCCCAGGGCACCGGCGGTGCCGACGATGCACACGATGGCAATCGGGCTGAAACCCAGTTGCACGCACAACGGCACGAAGATCGCCGCCAGAATCGGCACGGTGGAGAACGACGAGCCGATGCCCATGGTCACCAGCAACCCCACCAGCAGCATCAGCAGGGCACCGATGCCTTTGCTGTGATCGATGTACGCCGCCGACGACTCGACCAGCGTCTGCACCTCGCCGGTGGCCTTCATCACTTCGGCAAACCCGGAGGCGGCGATCATGATGAAGCCGATCATCGCCATCATTTTCATGCCTTCGGTGAACAGGTCGTCGGTGTCACGCCATTTGACGATGCCCGACACCGAGAAAATCAGGAAACCGGCCAATGCACCGATAATCATCGAATCCAGCAACAACTGAATGATGAACGCCGCCGCGATGGCCACACCGGCCACCATCAGGCTCAGCGGGTTGTATTGCACCGCCACCTGCTCGACTTGTTCGATCTTTTCCAGGTCATAGACACGCTTCTTGCGGTAGCTGACAAACGCGATCAGCAGGCCCGCCACCATGCCCAGGGCCGGAATGCCCATGGCGTGGGTCACATTGATGCCGCTGATGTCCACACCGCTGCGGGCGACGTTGGCCAGCAGGATCTCATTGAGGAAGATGTTGCCGAAGCCCACCGGCAGAAACATGTAGGGCGTGATCAAACCGAAGGTCATGACACAGGCGATCAGGCGACGGTCCAGTTGCAGCCTGGTCAGCACATATAGAAGCGGCGGCACCAGCAACGGAATGAACGCGATATGGATCGGCAGGATGTTCTGCGAGGCAATGGCCACGACCCAGAGCAGGCCGATCAGCAGCCATTTGACCTGGCCACCGCCGTTGGCGTGCTGGCGATCGACCATCGCCAGGGCCTTGTCGGCCAGCGCATGGGCCATGCCGGACTTGGCAATGGCCACGGCGAAAGCGCCGAGCAAGGCGTAGGACAACGCCACCGTCGCCCCGCCACCGAGGCCACTGTTGAAGGCCTTGAGGGTCGCCTCGATCCCTAGGCCACCGGTCAAACCACCGACCAGCGCACCGACGATCAGGGCGATCACCACATGCACGCGGGACAGGCTGAGTACCAGCATGATGCCGACCGCGGCAATTACTGCATTCATTGTCATACCTCTGGGCAAACGAAAAGAGTCCGTCCGGCAGTCTGCGTGAGCCGCCAGCGGATAAAAGGAATGGGTTTTATTAGAGGGCGCGCACTTTGCCGCAGAGTCGGCGCGCTGTCAAAGCCAACGCCCCCTCTGTAGGAGCTGGCTTGCAAGCGAAGGCGGCCGTGAGCTTTGCATCGATCTTTCAGCCGTCTTCGCTGGCAAGCCAGCTCCTACAAGGGGTGATTCGATATTCAACGGACGGCAAAAAGAACGCCGGATCGTGGCCGCTACAGTGCAAAGTCTCAGATATTTATCGAATAAGGACATCTCCATGTCGCTCAGACAACTTTCCATTCAATGGAAAATCACCCTGCTGGCCTGGATGTGCCAGTCATACCCCTCTTTCCGACCTCAGCCGTGATGGCGAGTGGATATCTGCCGCAAGGTGATTATGCTTCAAGGAACCTTGCAGCATTTTGCGGCGTCAACCTCAATGCAAGACCCGTAATCCGATGACATCAGCCCCATGGCCTGGGTACGGTAAGTTTTAGTGGGAACTCCGGCCTACAACAAGAGCAAGACGGAGAATACTCATGGCAGCAATCGACACTACAGCCACGGGCAGCACGCCCAACCGCGGTATCACCCGGGAGGAGCGCAAGGTCATCTTCGCCTCGTCCCTGGGCACCGTGTTCGAATGGTATGACTTCTACCTGTACGGCTCCCTCGCGGCGATCATCGCCAAGCACTTCTTTGCCGGCGTCAACGAAACGACTTCCTTCATCTTCGCCCTGCTCGCCTTCGCCGCCGGCTTCGCCGTCCGGCCCTTCGGCGCCATCGTGTTCGGCCGGTTGGGCGACATGATCGGGCGCAAACACACCTTCCTCATCACCATCGTGATCATGGGTATTTCCACGGCTGTGGTGGGTTTGCTGCCGGGCTATGCAACCATCGGCGTAGCCGCGCCGGTCATTCTGATCAGCCTGCGCCTGCTGCAAGGCCTGGCGCTGGGCGGTGAGTACGGCGGCGCAGCGACCTACGTGGCCGAACACGCACCCAAGGGCAAACGAGGCTACTTCACCTCGTGGATTCAGACGACTGCAACCCTCGGCCTGTTTCTTTCACTGCTGGTGATCCTCGCCTGCCGTACCGCTCTGGGCACTGAAGCCTTCGAAGCCTGGGGCTGGCGGATTCCGTTCCTGCTGTCGATCCTGCTGTTGATTATCTCGGTGTACATCCGCCTGCAACTGAGCGAGTCACCGGTTTTCATGAAAATGAAGGCTGAAGGCAAGGCGTCCAAGGCACCGCTGACCGAATCCTTCGCCCGCTGGGAAAACCTCAAGATCGTGATCATGGCCCTGCTCGGTGGTACCGCTGGCCAGGCCGTGGTCTGGTACACAGGGCAATTCTATGCGCTGTTCTTCCTGCTGCAGACGCTGAAGATCGACCCGCAGACCGCCAATTTGCTGATCGCCGGCTCGCTGCTGATCGGTACGCCGTTCTTCGTCATTTTCGGCAGCCTGTCCGACCGCATCGGGCGTAAAGGCATCATCATGGCCGGCTGCATCCTTGCGGCCGTGACCTACTTCCCGATCTTCCATGCGTTGACCCAGTACGGTAGCCCGGACGTGTTCATTGCACAGGAGAAAAATCCGGTCACGGTCATCGCCAATCCCGGCCAGTGTTCGTTCCAGTTCGACCCGGTGGGCAAGGCCAAATTCACCAGCTCCTGTGACCTGGCCAAAACCGTGCTGGCCAAAAAGGCCATCCCCTACAAGAACGTGAACGCCGAGCCGGGCGCTGTTGCGCAGGTGCGCATTGGCGAGAAAGTGATCGAGAGCTTCGAGGGCACCGGCATGCCCGCCGCCGACTTCAAGGCCAAAAACGACGCCTTTACCGCCAACCTCGTCACTGCCCTCAAGGACGCCGGCTACCCCGAGAAGGCCGACCCGGCCAAGACCAACTATCCGATGGTGTTGCTAATGCTGACCATCCTGGTGATCTACGTGACCATGGTCTACGGGCCGATTGCCGCCTGGCTGGTGGAACTGTTCCCGGCGCGCATCCGCTACACCTCGATGTCGCTGCCCTATCACATCGGCAATGGCTGGTTCGGTGGCTTCCTGCCGACGGTGGCGTTCGCCATGGTGGCGGCCACGGGGGATATCTACTACGGGCTGTGGTATCCGATCGTCATCGCGGTGATGACGGCTGTGCTGGGTATTTTCTTCATGCCGGAAACCAAGGATCGGGAGATTCATCACACATAAGCCTGACACCTCACCCGGTGGAATAGGGTGTACTCACAATCGGCGGCCATGAAAAACCACTGTGGGAGCGAGCTTGCTCGCGATAGCGTCAGCACATTCGACATCAATGTGTCAGACAGATTGCCATCGCGAGCAAGCTCGCTCCCACAGGGGGGCTGGTGTAGCTTCAGGCGTGTTTGGGCAACTCGATGACGACCTTCAACCCGCCCCACTCGCTTTCCAGCAGCGACAGTTTCCCGCCCCAACTGGCGACGATGTCGCGCACGATACCCAGCCCCAGGCCATGCCCCTCCGTTTGCTCATCCAGCCGCGTACCTCGGCCAAACACCTGATCGCGACGCTCTTCGGGAATGCCCGGTCCATCATCTTCCACACTCAGTTCAAACCCCTCCGCCCGCTCGACCACACTCAGCCGCACCTCGGCATCCGCCCATTTACAGGCGTTATCCAGCAGGTTGCCCAGCAGTTCCAGCAGGTCTTCACGATCCCAGGGCAATTGCAGGCCGGTCGGTGCGCGGTAGCTCAGCGCCAGGTGTTCGCCATGGATCATGTTCAGGGTGGCCAGCAATCCGGGGAGTTCCGCATCGCAATTAAACAGTGCGCCTGGCAACGCATCGCCGGACAACCGTGCACGATTGAGCTCGCGATTGAGCCGTTGCTCGACCTGTTGCAGTTGTTCCTTGAAGGTCTTGCGCAATTGCGGGTACGCGTCGAGTTGCTCGCTCGAGGCCAGGCTCAACAGCACCGCCAGCGGCGTTTTCAGTGCGTGGCCGAGGTTGCCTAGGGCATTGCGCGAGCGTTTGAGGCTGTCTTCGGTGTGGGCCAGCAAGTGGTTGATCTGCGCCACCAGTGGCTCCAGTTCCACCGGCACCTGATCATCGAGTTGCGAGCGCTGGCCCTGTTGCAACTGCGCGATCTGCTCGCGCGCCTGTTCCAGCGGACGCAAGGCGCGGCGCACAGTAATCCGTTGCAGCAACAGGATCAGCAGCAGCCCGGTCAAACCGAGGCCCAATCCGAGTTGTTGCATGCGCCGAAAGCTTTCACGTATCGGCGTGTAATCCTCGGCGACGCTGATCGAGATCGGCACCCCCGAACGTCGATAGTCTGTACGCAAAACCAGCAACTGTTGCCCTTCCGGCCCCAGTTGCAGGTCATCGTGCAGGCCGGGGTGATCGAGCGCCGGCAGTTCCTGGTCCCATAAAGAACGGGAACGCCAATGGCCGTCGGCGAAATCGATGCGGAAATACTGCCCGGAAAACGGCCGCTGATAGGCCGGTGACAGACGTCGTTCATCCAGTTGCAAGCCTTGCGGCCCGCGCACCAGTGCCGCCAGCAGGTTCTCGCTGTCATTGCGCAACCCGGCTTCGAGGTAGCGCTGCAAACCCATTTCGAACAGCCACAGGCTGGTTTGCGCCAGCACCAGGCCAACGACCACCATCACGCTGATCAGGCCCAGGCTCAAGCGGCGCTGGATCGATCTCACCGGGCTTGCCCGCCGAACAGGTAACCCTGGCCGCGACGGGTTTCAATCACACTTTTGCCGAGTTTGCGGCGCAAGTGGTTGACGTGGACTTCCAGCACATTGGAGTCGCGCTCGGTTTCACCGTCGTAGAGGTGCTCGGCGAGGTGGCTTTTGGAGAGGATCCGCTCGGGGTGCAGCATGAAATAACGCAACAGGCGAAACTCCGCGGCGGTCAGCTGAATGTCCGCACCGTCGCGGACAACGCACTGCCGACCTTCGTCCAGATGCAGCCCGGCGGCCTTGAGCGTTGGCTGGTTGACCTGGCCATGGGAACGGCGCAGCAACGCTTGGATGCGCAAAAACAGCTCTTCGGGATGAAAGGGTTTGGTCAGGTAATCATCGGCGCCGGTCTTCAGGCCTTCGATGCGCTCTGACCAGGAACCACGGGCGGTCAGGATCAGCACCGGCGTGGCCAGCCCTGTCGCGCGCCATTGCGCCAGCACCTCAAGCCCCGGCACGCCCGGCAAACCGAGGTCGAGGATGATCAGGTCGTAAGGTTCAGTGCTGCCCTGATACACCGCATCGCGACCATCGGCCAGCCAGTCCACCGCATAGCCCTGGCGGTTAAGACCGGCCAGCAGTTCGTCGGCCAGGGGCACATGGTCTTCCACCAGCAGCAAACGCATGGATCAGTCTTCCTTGTCTTTGAGTAAACGGCCGGTGGCGGCTTCGATGTCCAGTTCGCGAACCACGCCTTCAGGGGTCAGCAGCTCGACTTCATAAATGTAGACGTCATGTTTTTCTTCGAGCCCGGCTTCCAGCAGTTTCGCGCCGGGGTAGCGATCCATCGCCTGCTGCAACAGTTGCTCCAGCGGCAGGATCACGCCCTGTTGACGCAGGCGCAGGGCTTCATCCTGGTCCAGGTCGCGGGCCATCACTGCCGAGCAAAAAGCCAGAAGCACCAGCGCTATCCAGCTGCCGGTGCATCGCTTGAATAGAAACACCTTCATTACCAATCCTGATGATTCTTGAGAACCTGCCCGCTGACAGCGTCTAATTCCAGGTCCCGGTCGGTGCCAGTGGTGTGAGCTTCTCGAAAGCCACTATGGTATCAGCGTCGCGCTACCTCAGCGTTGCATCGGGGTCCAGGCGAGCCACCTTAACCAGCTGAACTTAATTGAAACTGAATTGCCATCATTGCTGACACCCCCAGTCCCTGTGGGAGCTAGCTTGCTCCCACAATGATCGCGTTTACAATTGCCCGCTTGCCACACTTCGAGACCGCAATGACCGCCATCCACATCAAGTTCCCTTCCCTGACCCTCAAGGCCGGCCCGCGTGCCTTTGCGCGCATCCGTGACAGCGGCTTGAGCGCCGCCGACGTCGGCACCTTGCCTGGCGCGGCCGGCGGTCCGAAGGCGCTGGGGATTCAGGGACTGGACCTGGCGCTGTTCGGCGAGTGGCTGCCGGCGGCACCGCGGGAACGCTCGCTGATTGGTGCATCGGTGGGTTCCTGGCGCTTCGCCAGCGCCTGCCTGCCGGACGCCGCCGAGGGCATCCGGCGTCTCGGGCAGCTGTACACCGAGCAGAATTTCGCCAAAGGCGTGACCATGGCGCAGATCAGCCAGAGCTCCCGGCGCATGCTCAATGACCTGCTCGACGGTTGCGATGCCTCGATCCTCGGCAACAGCGATTACCGCCTGAACATCATGGTGGTCAAAAGCCACGGTCTGCTGGCCGACGATCATCGCGCCCGCCTGGGGCTGGGCCTGTCCTCGGTTATCGCCGACAACCTGCGTGGCCGGGCGCGGCTGGCCCGGCACTTCGAACGCCTGATCGTCCACGACCCGCGCCTGGCGCCGCCGGTCAATGCCTTGAATGACTTCCCGTCGCGCTTCGTCGCCCTCAACGCCGGCAATTTGCGCCAGGCCTTGCTCGCTTCGGGCTCGATTCCGATGGTGATGGAGGGCGTGCGCGACTTGCCGGGCGCCGGTGCGGGAACCTACCGCGACGGCGGCCTGCTGGACTATCACCTGGACCTGCCCTACAGCGGCAACGACATCGTGCTCTACCCGCACTTCACCGACCGGGTGATTCCCGGCTGGTTCGACAAGACCCTGCCATGGCGCCGCGCCTGCCCGGCACGCTTGCAAAACGTGCTGCTGCTGGCGCCGTCAAAGGACTACCTGGCGCGCCTGCCCTACGGCAAACTGCCGGACCGTAGCGACTTCAAGCGCTTCATGGGCGACGCTCCGAGCCGGCAGAAATACTGGCGCACGACCATGGACGAAAGCCGCCGCCTGGGCGACGAGTTCCTCGAACTGGCCGCCAACGGTCGCCTCGGCGAGCGCTTGCTGACCCTTTAGTCAGGACAAACTGGTAAACTCGCCTCCTGCCCGAATCGCTGCGGCGAACGCCACCTGAACAGAGCTGAAAAACTGTGGAAATCTTCAAAGAATTTACCTTCGAATCCGCCCACCGCCTGCCCCACGTACCGGACGGCCACAAGTGCGGCCGCCTGCACGGTCACTCGTTCAAAGTGGCGATCCACCTGAGCGGCGACCTCGACCCGCACACTGGCTGGATCCGCGACTTCTCGGAAATCAAGGAAATCTTCAAGCCGCTGTACGAGCGCCTGGACCACAACTACCTGAACGACATTCCCGGCCTGGAAAACCCGACCAGTGAAGTGCTGGCCAAGTTTATCTGGCAGGAAATGAAGCCCCTGCTGCCGGAGCTCAGTGCGATTCGCATCCACGAAACCTGCACCAGCGGTTGCATCTATCGCGGTGAATAGGTCAGGCATCACCAATTACCTGTGGGAGCGAGCTTGCTCGCGATGACGGCGGCACATCCAACATCGATGTGCCTGACCCACCGCTATCGCGAGCAAGCTCGCTCCCACAGGAAATGCGCTTAGTCTGAAATCAAGAAAACAGCCTTCATCGGCTGTTTTTTTATGCCTATGCTTTTCACCTCGCCCCCGCCAAGAGGAAAAGCCCATGACTGACTGGCCGCTGGATCAGGTCTTTGCCTTCAACGGACATCAGGTGCGCTACGCCATGCACGGCGACGGCCCGCCGCTGGTGTTCGTGCATGGCACGCCGTTTTCTTCCTGTGTCTGGCATCGGATCGCGCCGTATTTCACGGCCACTCACCGCGTCTACTACTTCGATCTGCTGGGCTATGGGCAGTCGGCGCAACCCGACGCCGATGTCTCGCTCGGCGTGCAAAACCAGTTGCTGGCACAGTTGCTGGAACATTGGGGCCTGGATCGCCCCGACGTGGTGGCCCACGACTTCGGCGGCGCCACCGCCCTGCGCACGCATCTGCTCAATGGCAAGGATTACCGCAGCCTGACGCTGATCGACCCGGTGGCACTGACGCCCTGGGGTTCGCCGTTCGTGCAGCATGTGCGTCAGCATGAGGCGGCGTTCAGCGGACTGCCCGATTACATCCAGCGCGCCATCGTGCCGGCCTATATTCGCGGGGCAATCCAGCGCGAAATCCCCGATGCCGAACTCGCCCCCTACGTGCAGCCATGGCTGGGAGAGCCGGGGCAAGCGGCGTTCTATCGGCAGATCGCGCAGATGGACGAGCGTTATACCCGTGAAGCTGAGGGGCTGTACCCGACGATACGCTGCCCGGTGCAGATCCTCTGGGGTGAAGACGATCAGTGGATTCCCATCGAACGCGGGCGCGCGCTGCACCGGATGATTCCAGGGTCGCAGTTTTATCCCGTCGCCAATGCCGGGCATCTGGTTCAGGAAGATGCACCTGAAGCGGTCATTGCTGCCTTGATGCGCTTTTTGCACCTGCAAAAAATTTCCTGAACAAACCCAATCCCACATTGGTTCTACAGTGATCAATGTCACTGGCGGGGATCGCCACTGGCGAGCTAACGTAGAGGTATTGCCTACACGATTCGCTAAAAGGACTCGCCCGATGCACATCATCAATGCCCGTCTGCGCAACCAGGAAGGCCTGCATGAGTTGTACCTGAAAAACGGCCTGATCAGCAGCATCACCCGCCAGATCGAAGCCCCGACCCTGGGCCCCGACGATCTGGATGCCGGCGGCAATCTGGTGGTGCCGCCCTTTGTCGAGCCGCACATCCACCTCGACGCGACCCTGACCGCCGGTGATCCGCGCTGGAACATGAGCGGCACGCTGTTCGAAGGCATCGAGTGCTGGGGCGAACGCAAGGCGACCATCACCCTTGAGGACACCAAGACCCGGGCCAGGAAAACCATCCAGACCCTCGCCGCCCACGGCATCCAGCATGTGCGCACCCACGTCGACGTCACCGACCCGCAATTGACCGCGCTCAAGGCGATGCTTGAAGTGCGCGAGGAAAGCCGGCATCTGGTCGATATGCAAATCGTCGCGTTCCCCCAGGAAGGCATCGAGTCCTACCGCAATGGTCGAGAATTGATGGAGGAAGCCATCCGCATGGGCGCGGACGTGGTGGGCGGCATCCCGCATTTCGAATACACCCGCGACCAGGGCGTCAGCTCGGTGAAGTTCCTGATGGACCTGGCCGAACGCAGCGGTTGCCTGGTGGACGTGCATTGCGACGAAACCGACGATCCGCATTCGCGCTTCCTCGAAGTGCTCGCCGAAGAGGCCCGCAGCCGCGACATGGGTTCGCGGGTGACGGCCAGCCACACCACGGCCATGGGCTCCTACGACAACGCCTACTGCGCCAAACTGTTTCGCTTGCTCGGGCATTCGGGGATCAGCTTTGTCTCCTGCCCCACTGAGAGTATCCACCTGCAAGGGCGCTTCGACAGTTTCCCGAAACGCCGGGGCGTGACCCGGGTCAACGAGCTACTGGAAGCGGGCATGAACGTGTGCTTCGGCCAGGACTCGATCGTCGATCCGTGGTATCCGCTGGGTAATGGCAACATTTTGCGGGTGCTGGAAGCCGGGTTGCACATCTGCCACATGCTCGGTTATCGCAACCTGCAAAGTGCGCTGGACCTGGTGACGGACAATAGCGCCAAAGCCATGAACCTCGGAAATCGCTATGGCCTGGAGCGCGGGCGACCGGCGAACCTGCTGATTCTGTCGGCAGAGAGTGATTACGAGGTGATCCGCAGCCAGGGATTGCCGTTGTACTCGATACGCGATGGCAAAGTGTTGATGAAGCGGACGATGCCGGTGGTGGAGTTCAGTGGGCTGAGCTGAAATTTGCACTGACTGGACTGGCCCCATCGCGAGCAGGCTCGCTCCTACAGTGGTTATATGTCGTTCACAAAACCTGTAGGAGCGAGCCTGCTCGCGATGGCTATTTCGAAGTCAATCGATCATTCGAGCCGTACCAAACAGGCTGACCCGACTCAATTCCCCCAACTCTTCCTCCAGCAAGATCGGCGCCGTGCCACCCGGCATCGTCACCTTGACCTCCCCGGCGCCGACCCAACCTGCCCGCCAGGCCGCACAGGCCACCGCGCTGGCACTGGTCCCCGACGACGCCGTCGGCCCCTCGCCCCGCTCGAATACCCGTGCGGCGATGTGCCCTTCGGACACGCGCATTGCCCATTGCAGATTGATCCCCGCCGGACAAGGTTTGCCTGCACCAACCGGCATGGCATAGGCAATCCGCGTCAGCCCCTCACCCAGCGCCGGCTCGCGCATCTGCTCGTTGCTCGGCAGGTCCTCGGCACTTTCCACCAGCGTCACGCAATGGGGATTGCCGACCCGCGCGAACTGGCTGCGCGACCAGGCGCCATTGAGTGCTGACAACTGTTTAACGTGGCTGAGTTCGCGGCCATTCAACAGCACCGTTTCTACGCCCACTGCGCTGACCGCTGACGGCCCGAATCCCGGCTGGCCCAGATCGAGCCAGAACCCCTTCGCGCCATCGATCTCTGCGGCTTTCACCGAAGTCTGCCCTGGTGAAGGCATGTCGGACTTGTCGTGGTGAACCCTGAGCAGACAGGCTTCGCTCTTCGGCAACAACCCTTGATCGCTGAGGGCCTGGGAAAAAATCGTCAGCCCATTGCCACTGCGCTCCGCCAGGGTGCCGTCAGTGTTGACGATCAACAGATCAAAGGGTGGCGAGGACTGAAACGGTCCGACCAGCAAACCGTCGCTGCGATGATCCTTGCTGCCGGTTGGTTGAGTGCCGGGGGCCCAGCTGCAGCAAGCCTCGATGGCGGCTAGCGCCCAGGCTTCGAGGGTTTGCGCTGCCTGGCTGGCCTGATCCGGCAGCTCGATACCCTGGCGGCGAAGTTCTTCGGGCGCTACCACGATGTAAATGTTGCCCCGTGCATCGTACCGCTGCGCCATGGCGCCCTCCGTGTGCGATTGGAATGGCTCAACATATCGCGAAAGACACCGGCGCTGTGCAACGATGTCGCTTTGTTTCAACGCAAAACTTCCGGGCACTGATCGAACCCTCAGCGGTCGATCACTGTCCGTTGAGGACGTGACGTTTTTTTGCCAGGGATTGATATGACCAGCCTCAACAGTCAAACCACCTTCGTTCCCGGACGCCTGGAACAGATGTCCACGCGCATCGCCTTTTTCATCGCCGGGTTCGGCATCGCCGCGTGGGCGCCGCTGGTACCCTATGCCAAGGCCCGGGCCGGGCTGGATGAAGGCACCCTGGGATTGTTGCTGCTGTGCCTGGGGGTGGGTTCGATCCTGGCGATGCCGTTGGCCGGCATCCTGGCCTCGCGTTTCGGCTGCCGGCGGGTGACGGCCGGCGGCACCCTGCTGATCTGTGCCGCCCTGCCGCTGCTGGCGACGGTGTCATCGATTCCGGCCTTGATCGCGGCGCTGTTCATGTTCGGCGCGGGCCTGGGCACGGTGGATTCGACAGTCAACCTGCAAGCCGTGATCGTCGAGCGCGCCAGTGGTAAAAACATGATGTCGGGTTTCCATGGCTTGTTCAGCCTGGGCGGAATTGTCGGTGCGGCGGGTGTCAGCGGGTTGCTTGGCCTGGGGATTTCCCCGCTGGGGGCCACGCTGGTGGTGATCGTGATGCTGCTGATCGCGCTGGCCAAGGCCGTGCCGCATCTGTTGCCCTACGGCAGCGAGAGTTCGGGGCCGGCGTTTGCGGTACCCCATGGCATCGTCCTGTTTATCGGCGGCATGTGCTTCATCGTGTTCCTCGCCGAAGGCGCGGCGCTGGACTGGAGCGCGGTGTTTTTGGCGCAGGAACGTGGCATCGACACGGCGTATGCGGGGCTCGGGTATGCGGCGTTTGCCTTGACCATGACCGCCGGGCGTTTGACCGGTGACAAAATCGTACGGCGGTTGGGCGCGACACGGGTGATTGTGTTCGGCGGGCTGACGGCTGCCGCAGGCTTGTTCCTGGCGACGTTCGCACCGAGCTGGGAGGCCGCATTGGTGGGTTATGCGCTGCTGGGTGCCGGTTGTTCGAACATCGTGCCGGTTCTGTACACCGCGGTCGGCAAGCAGACGGTCATGCCCGAAAGCATCGCCGTGCCAGCCATTACCACCCTGGGCTATGCGGGCATTCTGGCGGGACCGGCCGTGATCGGCTTCATCGCCCATGGCAGCAGCCTGAGTTTTGCCTTTGCCTTGATGGCGCTGTTGCTGGTGGCGGTGGCGATTGGCGGGAAGGTGTTGAAGGTCTGAAAAGCTTCGCTGGCAAGCCAGCTCCCACAGGGGTCACACGGAACCTGTGGGAGCGAGCTTGCTCCGGGCGGCGTTCCGACGATGAGGGCGTGTCAGCCAACATCAATGGTCCTGACAGATCGCCATCGCGAGCAGGCTCGCTCCTACATTGGCTCGGCGTTGTGGTCAGTGCCTGCGCAACCACTCGATAAACAGCGCAAACAACTCCGACTGCGAGCCCACCTCCAGCTTCAGGTACAGGTTCTTGCGGTGCATGCGCACGGTTTCCGGTGAGATGTTCATCTGGCTGGCCGTGGATTTCACCGAATGCCCGCGCAACACCATGTGCGCCACTTGCCGTTCGCGCTCAGTCAGCAACTCACAACCGAAGTTCTCGAACGCCGCCTGCACGCGATGCTTGAGATCATCGCGCTTGCCTTGCTCGTTATCGCGCTCAATCCCGGTACTGCGCAGCAGTCCACGTTGGCTGAATTCGCTGATGAATTCACGCACCAACGGCTCTACGGCACGCAACAGATTCAACTGTTCGACGCTCAGGCATTCACCGCCAAAACCTTGATAGAGGCTGACCGAAATCTTCGTGTCATTGCCGGTATCGACGATGTAGTAGCTGTCTTCCGAGCAGCCCGCCTTCAGGTAATAGGATTTGTAGTAGTCGCTATCGAAGAAGTTGTCCGGGGCAATTTCCTCCAGGTGATAGAAGCCTTGCGCCAAGCCCTGCTCCACCGCCAGGCAGAACGGGTCGAGCAAATAGCCCCCGGAAAAATATCGCTCCAGAATCGAGACCTGATACTCCTGGGCAATCCCGCGCTGATGCAGTAACTGGGGCGCGCGGTCCTTGCGCTCCAGGCTGATCATCATCGACTCCACGGACACCAGCTGCGCCAACGCTGACGCCAGGTGTTGCAGGGCGTCAGGCCCGTCGATATGGGCGAATGCCTCGCGCATTCCCCCATGCCATTTGTGCAATGCCCCGAAGGGCATCGCGATCAGCGTATCGTCGTCTGGTTTGCTCATGCCCCGCAGTCTAGCGGCTGGGCACGCCCTTGGTAACAGCCTGACTGACGAAATCATTGGCCTGCGTACTGTCCGCTCGCTTCAAGCTCGGCGGCCACTTCCAGAATGCACTCGCGCAGGGTCTCGACGATTTCATCGACCTGGGCGAACGTCAGGATCAACGGTGGCGACATGACGTTGAGGTGCATGATCGGCCGCACCAGCAAGCCCCGGGCCTGGGCCCGCACGTGGATTTTCTCGCCGATGTTGATCTCGTCGGGGAACAGTGCCTTGGTGCGTTTATCGGCAACGAACTCCACACAGGCCATGAGTTTCTGGCAGCGCACATCCCCCACCAGCGGCAAGTCCCGCAGGGTTGCCAGGCGCTCTTCCAGATAAGCCCCCACCGTATCGACATGGGCCAGCAGGTTTTCCCGCTCGATGATCTCGATGTTCTTCAGCGCCGCGGTGCAGCACACCGGATGCCCGCTGTAGGTGAAGCCGTGGGTGAAGCAGCGGCCCTTGCCCGGCTCGGCGATGACCTTCCAGATGCGCTCGGAAAAGATGCACGCACCCAGCGGCAGGTAAGCCGAGGTCAGGCCCTTGGCGGTGGTGATGATGTCGGGCTGCACGTCAAACACATCATGGGAGGCGAAGAACTTGCCCAAACGCCCGAACGAGGTCACCACTTCGTCGGCGACGAACAGGATGTCGTAGCGCTGGCACACATCCCACATACGCTTGAGGTAACCCTGGGGCGCAATGATCACCCCGCCCGAGCCCATGATCGGTTCGGCGAAGAATCCGGCGACCTTGTCCGCGCCAATCGAGAGGATCTTGTCTTCGAACTCCTTGACCAGGAACTCGAGGAACTGCGCTTCGTCCATACCATCGGGTGCACGGTACGGGTTCGGGTTGGAGACGTGGTGGATCAGCGGGTTGGCGTAATCGAACTCCGGCACCCGGTCGGCGGCCTTGTTGCCGATCGACATGGTCAGGGTGGTGGAGCCGTGATAGGCGTTGAACCGCGCAATGATGTGCTTCTTCTCGGGTTTGCCACGGCAGTTCTGGTAGTACTGGATCAGCCGGTACGCAGTGTCCACGGCGGTGGAGCCGCCGGTGGTCAGGAACACGTGGTCGAGGTCGCCGGGAGCGAGGCTGGCGAGTTTTTCGCACAGCTGGATCGCCACGTTGTTCGACATGTCGGAAAACGGATTGGAATAGGCCAACTGGCGTACCTGATCGGCGATGGCTTCGGCCATTTCCTCACGGCCCAAACCGATGTTGGTGCACCACATGCCGCCCACCGCATCGAGAAAGCGGTTGCCCTGGGTGTCGTAGATGTAGGCGCCATCGCCAGCGACAATGTTTAGCGAGCCTTGTTCTGCGTGTTCGTCGAACACGTGATAGCCGTGCATATGGTGAGCCTTGTCGGCCTTGACCAGCCGGGACTCGTCCGCTGGGGAAAAAACGCTGCGTGTTGGCGTCGCCATAAATAATCCTCTAACCGAATTGACTAACGTTCGAACCCATCAGATGCCGCTTTTCACGGTGCTCCAGACCCGGGTAATCGCCCGCATGTCCTTGGCGTCCTGGGTCTTCTGCGGGAACAGCCGCTCGCGGGTTTGCGCGTCGGGGTAGATGGCCGGGTTGTCGCGCACAGCGGCGTTCAACAAGGGCGTAGCCGCGGCGTTGCTGTTGGCGTAATTGATGAAGTCGCTCACGTCTGCCATCACCTGCGGTTGCATCAGGAATTCGAGAAACTTGTGGGCATTGGCGACGTGGGGCGCGTCGGCCGGGATGTACAGGTTGTCGAACCAGATCAGCGAGCCTTCCTTGGGGATGAAGTACGCCAGGTCGATCTTCTTCTTGGCTTCCGCGGCGCGGGCCATGGCGGTGGCGTAGTCGCCGGACCAGGTCATGGCCACGCACACATCGCCGTTGGGCAGGCTGGTCAGGTAATTGACCGAGTCGAACTTGCGGATGTACGGCCGCACCGACAGCAGCAAGTCCTGGGCGGCTTTCAGATCCTCCGGTGCGGCGCTGCGTGGATCACGCCCCAGGTACTTCAGGGCCATGGGGATGACTTCGGTCGGGGCATCGAGCAGGGTCACGCCGCAGTCAGCGAAGCGCGAGACGATCTTCGGATCGAAGACCATCGCCAGCGAACCGATCGGCGCATCCGGCATGCGTTCCTTGATCTTGTCGACGTTGTAGGTGACCCCGTTGCTGCCCCAGGTGTACGGCGCCGAATAGGTGGTGCCCGGATCATACCCTTGTAAATCCTCCAGGACTTTCGGGTCCAGATTGGTCCAGCCCGGCAGCAGCTTCTTGTCCAGCGGTTGGAACACCTTGGCCTTGATCAACGGCGGCGCGAGGGAGGCGTTCAACACGATCAGGTCATAACCGGAATGGCCGGTGAGCAACTTGGCCTGCACCGTTTCATAAGAATCGAAGGTGTCGTAGACCACCTTGATACCGGTGGCCTTTTCGAAATCGTCCACGGTTTTTGCACCGATGTAATCCGCCCAGTTGTAAAGCCGCAGCGTCTTGCTGTCGTCCACCTGAGCGGCGTAGGCATTCAATGTCAGCGGTACAACAAACAGACTGGAAATCACCTTAAGCAGCGTCTTGCCCATAGCAAATGCACCTTATAGCGAGTTCGGCTCTGGATGAGCGGATGCCTTCACTATTGGTGGATTCGCCGGGCGCGGCCATACCCCGAATGGGTGTGTGTCGCCTTTGGCTCACCGGCATGGCAAAAAGCGGCAGTGCAGTTGACCCGTTTTGCCATAGATCCGGGGTTTGTCCGGCGCTTAAAGTGGCAGCCCTGAATCGACCCTGCAGAGCCTGCGATGACCGACCTGATCAAACACGAGCGACGCGACGGCGTGTTGACGCTGACCGTCGACCGCCCGGACAAGCTCAATGCGCTGAACAACGCCATGTACACGCACCTGGCCGACCTGTTGCAGGCCGCCGACGAAGACGCGCAGACCGGCGTGATCATCATCACTGGCGGCCCGACCTGCTTTACCAGCGGCAATGATCTGGTGGATTTCCTCCAGCACCCGCCGACGCATCTGGACGCCCCGGCGTTCCACCTGATGAAGGTCGTTACGCGTCTGCAAAAACCGCTGATCGCGGCAGTCTGCGGGGCGGCCATCGGCATCGGCACCACGTTGCTGCTGCATTGCGATCAGGTACTGGTCACCCGTAACGCCAAGCTGCGCATGCCGTTCGTCAACATCGGCCTGTGTCCCGAATTCGGCGCCAGCCTGCTGCTGCCACGCCGGCTCGGCCATGCCCGTGCAGCTCGTCTGCTGTTGCTGGGTGACGGTCTGGATGGCAATGACGCGGTGAACTGGGGCATTGCCAACGAAGCCTTCGACGATGGCGAGCAATGCCTGGCGGCGGCGCAGAAAATCGCCCAACGCTTTTTGGCGATGCCCCAGCAAGCCTTGCGTCAGTCCCGTCAGTTGATGAAGCAGGCTTCCCTGGCCGAACTGGAAACCGCCCTGCGCGAAGAAAACACGCTGTTCATTCAGCGCTTGAATACCGACGAGGCGAAAACCGCCTTGAGCGCCCTGCTCAATCGCAGTACAGACAAGAATCCACCGAAAGGAAACCAGCCATGAACACTCCGGAAATCTACGTCGTCAGCGCCGCCCGTACCGCCATCGGTACCTTCGGCGGTTCGCTCAAGGACGTGCCACTGGCCGACCTCGCGACCACGGCCGTGAAAGCCGCCCTGGAGCGAGCCGCCGTGGACCCGGCGCTCGTTGGCCATCTGGTGATGGGCAACGTGATCCCGACTGAAACCCGCGATGCCTACATCTCCCGCGTCGCCGCGATGAACGCCGGCATTCCGAAAGAAACCCCGGCCTACAACGTCAACCGCCTGTGCGGTTCGGGCCTGCAAGCGATCATCAACGCCGCCCAGACCCTGATGCTCGGCGATGCCGACATCGTCGTCGGTGCCGGTGCCGAATCCATGAGCCGCGGCCCGTACCTGATGCCGGCCGCCCGTTGGGGTTCGCGCATGGGCAACGCCCAGGTCATCGACTACATGCTCGGCATCCTGCATGACCCCTTCCATGGCATCCACATGGGCATCACCGCCGAGAACGTCGCCGCGCGCAACGGCATCACCCGCGAAATGCAGGACGCCCTGGCCCTGGAGGACCAGCAACGCGCGGCCCACGCGATTGCCAACGGCTACTTCAGCGAGCAGATCGCGACCGTGGAAATCCAGGATCGCAAAGGCGTCAAACTGTTCAGCGTCGACGAACATCCGCGCGCCACGTCCCTGGAACAACTGGCGGCGATGAAGCCTGCGTTCAAGAAGGACGGCTCGGTCACCGCCGGCAACGCCTCGGGTCTCAACGACGGTGCAGCGGCACTGGTCATGGCCAGCGGCAACGCGGTCCAGGCCAATAACCTGAAGCCACTTGCCCGCCTGGTCAGCTACGCCCACGCCGGCGTCGAACCGGAATTCATGGGCCTGGGCCCGATCCCGGCCACCCGCCTGGCGCTCAAGCGCGCCGGCCTGACCGTCGCCGACCTGGACGTAATCGAAGCCAACATTGCCTTCGCCGCCCAGGCCTGTGCAGTGAGCCAGGAACTGGACCTCGACCCGGCCAAGGTCAACCCGAACGGCTCGGGCATCGCCCTGGGTCACCCAGTGGGCGCCACCGGCGCGATCATCGCCACCAAGGCCATCCACGAATTGCACCGCACCGGCGGCCGTTATGCGCTGGTGACCATGTGCATCGGTGGTGGCCAGGGGATTGCGGCGATTTTCGAACGCACCTAAGCAATAGCAGTAAAAAAGGCCGGTGATCGCGCTGATCACCGGCCTTTTTCATTCCAGTAAACCAGTAGCGATTCTATGTGGGTGCGAGCTTGCTCCCACATAGACCTCTTCAACCGACGCAAATCCGCGCATGACGGGCTCGTCCGGCAATCACCATCGCCAGCACAGCGCATACCATCAAGGTTTCACCCAGTGCTTGCCCCCACGCCACGAGCATCAGCCCGCCACCGATCAACAAGTAATACAGCAAACCAAACAATGCCCCCGCCGTACCCAGTCGATCGCCATAGTTGACCAGGGCTGAACCAAGGATGTTCGGGATGGCCATGCCGAAGGCCAGCACCACCAACAACATCGCCAGCACGAACAGCACACTGTCCTCCATCAGCCAGACGAAACTGGCGCCAAGCAATGTCAGTGATCCCGACATCTGGATCAATTGGGCACCACTCAACCCTCGTTGCAACAGCCTCTTGTTGAGCCAGGCGCCAAGGCCGGAACCCAGGGCCAGGATGACGCCACTGTAGCCGAACATTTGCGCACTCAGCCCCAGCCGCTCAAACATGAAGGGCCCCAGGCTGTAGTAGCTGAACAGGGCAATGTTGAAGGTTGCTACCAACAACGTCGAACGCCAGATATCGCGATCCCGGAGCATTTGCCACAGTGTCTCGAACAGCGCGGGCGAAGCCACCTGCCGTGGGCGGGTTTCCGGTAAAACCCGCAGGCACCAGAACCACAGTCCAACCGATAGCACCAGAAGCCCTCCCGGCACGCCTGGATAACCGAAGCCTTGCACCAGGCTTGCGCCGGTGAACAGCCCAATGGCCGGGCTGGCAGCCAGTGCGATGCCCATGACCGAAAACACCTGGGCCAGTGCCGCCCCCTTGAAGCGGTCGCGCAACAAGGTTTGCGTAACGACCGAGCCCACCGCTGCGCCAAAGGCGGCCAGGCCTTGGGTCGCCAACAGTGCATCGAATGTGCTGACACTGAGCGCCATCAACGAAGCAGCGGCGTACAGGGCGAACCCGGCAAGCATCGTCGGGCGACGCCCGATCAGGTCGCACATCCGGCCCCACACCACCACACCGAACGCGAACGCCAGGAAATACACGGAAAGCATTTGCGCCGACGCCTGCGGACCGACGCCGAAGACCCGGGCAATGTCCGCCAGCGCCGGGCTATAAATGGATTGCGCCAACTGCGGGAACATCAGCAGCGCGACAGCCAATACCACGATTTTCCTGTCATCCATCACGACTTCACTCCTGAAAGAAACTGCGATGCAGCTTAAGAAGTCGTGACTGACGTAATATCAAGATTCTGCCAATTTATAGTTGAAATCGGACAACCCATGGCCTGGCTCGACGCCCACGCACCCTTCGATCCCGACAGCTTCACCGCACCGGTTGTCGGCATCGCCGCCACCCTCGGCGTTCACGATTCGGGCATGCATCGACATCAACGCGGGCAACTGCTGTTCACCCGCCAGGGCTGTACGCGCATTACCCTGGCGCAGCAGCTGTGCCTGTTGCCACCCTCGCGCGCGGCCTGGATTCCTTGCGGTGTGGCCCATCGCGCCGTGATGCAACAGAGCGTCGATTACCGTTCCATTTACCTGAGCCCCGCGTTATGCGCGGACCTGCCGCAACAGGTCTGCGTGATTGAAGTCAGCCCGTTGCTGCGGGTCGTGCTGGAGTCGATAGCCCACGCCAGCTTCGACACCGCCTGGCAGCAGGGAAAATACGTCCATCTGCTGGGACTGTGCCTGAGCGAAATTCGCGACGCGGCCCGTCAGCCCATGCTGCTGCCGTTGCCGACTGACAAGCGTCTGGCACCACTGCTCAACAACGTGGAGAAGCTGCCGCCCCAACTTCAGGTGCTGCAGGATCAAATCGGTGCCAGCGGCCGAACCATCGGACGAATCTTCCAGCGCGAGACCGGCATGAGCTATCAGCAATGGCGGCAACAGTGGCGCTTGATGCGCGCCATCGAATTGCTCGCGACGGGACGAAACATCGGCTACAGCGCCTTTGAACTGGGATTTGCCAGTGACAGCGCGTTCATCGCGTTCTTCAAGGACATGACCGGCCTCACCCCCGGCGACTGGCTGAAATAACACCTGACGACCGGCAGCAAAAACCACTTGCCACGAAATATTACATACATCATATTACATCCGTCATAATTAACCCCCCGCTCCAACAGGTAATCCTCCATGACCAGCATGTCCACCGTTGAACCCGACCTGGCTGCCCCGGTGACTGCCGCCAAGCCCCCCCTGCTCAAACGCCTGCTTTTGCCCGCCGTGGCAATCGCAGCGCTGGTATTGGCCGGTGTGTATGGCGCGCATTGGTGGAGCGCCGGCCGCTTCATCGAGGAAACCGACGACGCCTACATTGGTGGTGACGTAACAGTGATCGGGCCGAAAGTGGCGGGTTATATCGACGAAGTGCTGGTGACCGACAATCAGAAGGTCAAGGCCGGCGACGTGCTGATCCGTCTCGATTCGCGCGACTACCGCGCCAACCTGGCCAAGGCCGAAGGCGCCGTGGCCGCCCAGGAGGCCTTGCTGGCCAACCTCGATGCCACCGAACAACTGCAACAGGCCGTCATCGGCCAGGCCCGTGCCGGCATCGACGCCGCCGGTGCGGAAGCTGACCGTTCGCGGGATGACGATGCCCGCTACAAAAAACTGGTGACCACCAACGCCGTCTCGGTGGAAAGCGCCCAGCGGGCCAACGCCACGTTCAAGACGGCCCAGGCCCAAAGCAACCGCGCCCAGGCTGAACTGCTGGCCGCGCAACGCCAGTTGAATGTGATCGACACCCAGAAACAACAAGCCCGGGCCGCCTTGATCCAGGCCAGGGCCGAGCGCGATCTGGCGCAATTGAATGTCGGCTACACCGAACTGAAGGCACCGGTTGACGGTGTGATCGGCAATCGCCGGGCACGGGTCGGCGCCTATGCCCAGGCCGGCTCGCAATTGCTCTCGGTGGTGCCTTCCAGCGGATTGTGGGTCGATGCCAACTTCAAGGAAGACCAACTGGCGCACATGGTGCCGGGGCAACGGGTGGTGATCCATGCCGATGTGCTGTCGGGTCAGGAGTTCCACGGTCACCTGGACAGCCTCGCCCCCGCCAGCGGTTCGCAATTCAGTGTGTTGCCACCGGAAAACGCCACCGGCAACTTCACCAAGATCGTGCAGCGGGTGCCGGTGCGGATTCACCTCGATCCGGCCGACAGCGTACTCGGCCACCTGCGTCCGGGGTTGTCGGTCACCGCTGAAGTGGACACGCGCAAGGAGCCTGAAGCGCCAGCCGTGGCCAGCGCGCCATGAGCCGCGCCCTCGCCGCCCCGGCGCAACCGTTCAATGCCGCGAACATGGCGACGGCGACCAAGGTCTTCGCCTTTGCCAGCATGTGCATCGGCATGTTCATTGCGCTGCTGGATATCCAGATTGTCTCGGCTTCGTTGCGTGACATAGGCGGCGGGCTCTCCGCCGGCACCGACGAAACCGCGTGGGTGCAAACCAGTTACCTGATCGCCGAAATCATCGTGATCCCGCTGTCGGGCTGGCTGTCCCGGGTGTTCTCGACGCGCTGGCTGTTCTGCGCGTCCGCCGTGGGCTTCACCCTGACCAGCCTGCTGTGCGGCGTGGCCTGGAACATCCAGAGCATGATCGCCTTCCGTGCCCTGCAAGGGTTTCTGGGCGGTTCGATGATCCCGATGGTGTTCACCACCGCGTTCGTGTTCTTCACCGGCAAGCAACGGGTGATCGCCGCCGCGACCATCGGCGCGGTGGCCTCATTGGCACCGACCCTGGGGCCGGTGATCGGTGGCTGGATCACTGACATATCGTCCTGGCACTGGCTGTTCTACATCAACCTGGTCCCCGGCATCTTTGTCGCCGTGGCCGTGCCGATGCTGGTGAAAATCGACCAGCCGGAACTGTCGCTGCTCAAAGGCGCGGATTACTTGAGCATGGTGTTTCTGGCGCTGTTCCTCGGCTGCCTGGAATACACCCTCGAAGAAGGCCCGCGCTGGAACTGGTTCAGCGACCGCACGATCCTGACCACAGCCTGGATCAGTGGCCTGGCCGGCCTGGCATTCATCGGCCGGACCTTGCATGTAGCCAATCCGATTGTCGATTTGCGCGCCTTGAAGGATCGCAACTTCGCCCTTGGCTGTTTCTTCTCGTTCGTCACCGGCATCGGCCTGTTCGCCACCATTTACCTGACGCCGCTGTTTCTCGGCCGGGTGCGGGGCTATGGAGCGCTGGACATTGGACTGGCGGTTTTCTCCACCGGGGTGTTCCAGATCATGGCGATTCCGCTGTACGCCTTTCTGGCCAACCGCGTCGACCTGCGCTGGATCATGATGACCGGCCTTGGGCTGTTCGCCTTGTCGATGTGGGATTTCAGCCCGATCACCCATGACTGGGGGGCCAAGGAACTGATGCTGCCGCAAGCCTTGCGCGGGATTGCCCAGCAACTGGCGGTGCCGCCCGCGGTGACGCTGACGCTCGGTGGCCTGGCGCCGGCGCGGCTCAAACATGCGTCGGGGTTGTTCAACCTGATGCGTAACCTGGGTGGGGCTATCGGCATCGCCGCGTGTGCGACCATTCTCAATGACCGTACCAACCTGCATTTCACCCGGCTGGCGGAGAACCTCAACAGCACCAACGAGGCGCTCAACCAATGGCTGTCCCAGGTCGGCAACAATTTCGCCACCCTCGGCCAGAGTGGTGACGCCGGGGTCACCGCCAGCCTGCATCAACTATGGTTGCTGACCTACCGCGAAGCCCAGACACAAACCTATGGCGATGCGTTCTTGATGATCATGGTCTGCTTCATCGTCGCCACGGCGATGGTGCCCTTGATGCGCAAAGTGCAACCACCGGCCGCGCCGAGTGCCGATGCGCATTGATGCTTGTGCGGGTCAGGCCTGAGGCATTTTTCGGAAGCCGATGGCCAGGCGATTCCAGGCGTTGATGGTGGTGATGGCGACAGTCAGGTCGACCATTTCCTTGGCATCGAACTGTGCGGTAGCCAGTTCATAGTCTTCGTCCGGGGCATGGGTCTGACTGATCAGGGTCAGGGACTCGGTCCAGGCCAGTGCGGCGCGTTCACGCTCGGTGAAGAACGGCGTTTCGCGCCAGGCCGACAGTGTGGCCAGGCGACGCTCGGATTCACCGCCCTTGCGCGCATCGGCGCTGTGCATGTCCAGGCAGAAGGCGCAGCCGTTGATTTGCGAGGTACGCAGCTTGACCAGTTCGATCAGGTTTTTTTCCAGCGGCAGTTTCGACACCGCTGTTTCCAAAGCGATCATCGCTTTGAGGGCGTCAGGGGACGCGGTGTAGAAATCGATACGGGTTTTCATGGCGTGCTCCAGGGCAAGTGGGTGTGCCACTACGTTAGTCCCGCGGCCGGTTTACACAAATAGCCAATCTTGCAGAAGTCGAGGAGGCCACTGGCGCGGGCGTGATGGGTTTCACTCTTCACTTTTGGTGAGTTCACTGCCGTCATCGCGAGCAGGCTCGCTCCCACATTTGAGCGCATTTCCCTGTGGGAGCGAGCTTGCTCCGGGCGGCGATCCGACGATCCGCGCAGCGGCCATTCACCACCGAGTTCACACCCGATTGCGCAACCACTGCAAAAAGCCCTTTTTCGCCACCGTCACAGGCAGCTCCTGGGTCAGGGTTTTCGCTTTGTGCAGCCGGTAATCGAGCAAGGCCTGCATCGCATCGTTGATGTCGTGGCGGGCATCCAGGCACGGCTTGAGGTATGCCTTTTCGATGCGGTACAGGCCACAGAAGGTCTTGGCGGTAAACCGCGCCGGCACCGAACTGTCGGTCAGAATGCCGGCCTCGCCGATCACTTCCCCCGGCCCCATGCGCCCGGATTCGAATGGCACTCCGTGGCGCAACAACGTCACCGAGACCACACCGGACTCAATGATGAACAAGTGATCACTGACCTCCCCCGCCTCCAGGATCGTTTCCCCGGCGCGGAACGATTGCAACGTCATGTTCTGGCTGAAGGTCTCTTTCTCTTCCTGGCGCAAGGTGGAGAAAATCGGCGAGCTGTCGAGCAACGCCCGGGGCCGCGACAGGTTGCCCGACGGATTGGGCTCCACGCTCGACAGCAGGTTGACGCCGGACGCCTGCAAGTGCCGGTAGGCCAGGTCGAACAGTTGATTGCGCACCGAACGCTTCTCGTCCATCGACGCGACAAACCCGCTGATTTCATAGACCACTCCGGTGTTGCTGGCATTTTTCAGGCCGACACTCGGCGACGGTGTCTCCAGCAGAAAGCGGCAGCCCTGCATGGCCCGCTCCAGAGCTTCGATCACCGTGTTCGGCCGCGCATGGGGGCTCACTTCCAACGAGACGGAAATGCCGAACATGTCGTTCGGTCGACTGAAGTTGATGATCTTGGCCTTGGCGGCCAGGGAGTTGGGTATGACCGCCATGCACCCCTGGGAGGTCTGCAAGCGTGTGGCACGCCAGTCGATGTCGGTGACCCGGCCCTCCATGCCGTCGATAGAGATGTAGTCATCCAGTTGATAGGGTTTGGTGGTGTTCAGGACGATCCCGGAGAACACATCGCTGAGGGTACTTTGCAAGGCCAGGCCGACGATGATCGCCAACGCACCGGACGTCGCCAGCACGCCCTTGACCGGCAGATCGAGTACATAGGCCATGGCGGCAATGATCGCGATCAGGAAAATCACCGCACCGAGCAAATCCTGGAGCAATCGCCCGGTATGCCCGACCCGCTGCATCATCACCGCGCCGATCAGCACCGTCAGCATCCGCGCGCCGAACAACCACCAGCCGATCTGCAAGCCGGTGGCCGCCAGATGCAAGGGTACGTTGTCGGCCCAGGGCGGCGGTTCCATCGGGTTCAGGCCTTCGTTGAACAGCAGCAGGCTGTATAGCGCGAAAATCGTGACCCGCAACAGAAGCTTCCAAGGGTTGCGGTTGTCACCGATTAAACGCCACAACCCGAGGTCAATCAGGATCAGCGCCATGGCGCAGATCAATGGGTGTTCGGTGAGGAAAGACAGCATCAAGCAACTCCAGCCAGGGCTAATAACGCGAAGATCGCACAGATTGGCCATAGTGTAGGAGCAATTGATTTGGCGGGATGAACACCCTCCCAAAAACACCACAACCTCCCTGTGGGAGCGAGCTTGCTCGCGATRGCGGCAAAACAGTCACTGATGTTCTGACTGTCAGGCCGCTATCGCGAGCAAGCTCGCTCCCACATCTATGGTTACCCCCTTTTCTGCAATACTGTTGTTGATGTCGTGTTTGGCTTGCTTTCATCTATCCGGCGTCTGAGTTGGGGTTRTGGCCCCCGCGCCTCGATGAGAATCGATGCCCAACGACCCTAATTAGGGGAACGGCCTTGCAGCCGTGTGAGAGCCCAGGGTGCCCAGGGT
>NZ_JBFUHY010000050.1:0-35649 GCF_056402155.1 Pseudomonas sp. P4_C1 | reverse complement strand
CGACGACTTATCGCGAATTGCGGGCTTTGGGTGCGAGTAAAGAAGTCGCCCAGAAAGTGGCATGTAACACCCGTCGTTGGTGGGACAACAGTCGATGGGCCTTGAATTGGGTGCTTAATCTCGCGTGGTTTGATCGCTTGGGACTTCCACGTCTCTCCTGACCTCAATCCCTCGAACCGCCCGGTGCGGACCCGCATGCCGGGTGGTGTGGCAGGGGTACGGTCTATGAAGGCCGTCCCCTATGCCGATTGCCTTGAGAAACCTAAAGGCAGATGCAAAACCTGTGGGAGCGAGCTTGCTCGCGATGGCGGCTTATCAGTCAGTATCAATGCTGGCTGACACGCCTTCATCGCGAGCAAGCTCGCTCCCACTGGTTTTATGCTCGACACTGGATTTGCGGTGCTCTCAACATGAAACGTTTGTCATGAAACTTGACACCCTGCGACTGAATGTCGCGGATTGCGCGGGCTGCAGGACTGTTTCCGTTTTTGCAAAAAACCCTTACCAAACTCAGTCGTTTACTTAGCAAGCTACCAAACCCTATAACAAAGTCCTGCACATGCCTTGCTGCAGATAACAGAGATTGGAGCTAGCAGATGACCGTAAAAGTAACTGAACGCGACGATTCACATAAATCCCACGAGGGTGTAGCCGCTGGTATCCGGATCTGGGATGTGCATCAACAAGACCTGCTGGTCGGGATGTTCCATTCCGAGACCGATGCGCAAAACTACAAGGCCGAACTGGAAACCCTGGAGCAGCAACGCGAATTGCGCTCCGCATAGGCAAACACAGCATTGAAAGCGACAAACCCCGCCATGAGCGGGGTTTGTCGTATTGCAGCCTTCAGCGTGTTACCACATCAGATCATCAGGGATCTTATAGGCGGCGTACGGATCATCCTCGGCAGCGACCTCTTCGGTCTGCACATTCAATTGCACGATGCGCTGTGGGTCGCGTTCCTGAATCTTCAGTGCCGCCTCGCGCGGAATCACTTCGTAGCCGCCAGCGTGATGCACGATGGCCAGCGAACCGCTGCTGAGCTTGTTGCGCATCAGGGTGTTGACGCAGATGCGCTTGACCTTCTTGTCGTCGACGAAGTTGTAGTAATCCTCGGTCGTCAATTTCGGCAGGCGCGAGACTTCGATCAATTGCTTGACCTGCGCGGCACGGGCCTTGGCCTCGGCCTTCTCCTGCTGCTGGCGGTTGAGTTCCTGGTCGCGCTTGACCTTCTCGGCCATGGCTTCCTGCGCCGCGCGCTGCTGGGAGTCATCCAGCTCGATCTGGCCTTTGTGGGCCAGGCGTTGTTGTTTCTGCTTGTCTTTGCTGACCTGCTTGGCCTGCTTCTGGTTGACCAGCCCTGCTTTGAGCAACTGGTCGCGAAGGGAAATGCTCATGGTGCTTATTACTCACTTAGGCCACTGCTCAACCGCAGCTGGGCAAATTCTTTTCCTGACGTTTGGCTTCGCCCCACAAGGCGTCCAACTCTTCGAGGGTGCAATCTTCCATGGGACGGCGGGTGTCGCGCAATGCCTGTTCGATAAAACGAAAGCGTCGTTCAAACTTGCCGTTGGCGCCACGCAGTGCGGTTTCCGGATCGACCTTGAGATGCCGCGCCAGATTGACCACGGAAAACAGCAGGTCACCGATCTCGTCGGCCACGGCTTCGGGATCGTTTTCCGACATCGCTTCGAGGACTTCATCGAGCTCCTCACGCACTTTATCGAGCACCGGCAAGGCGTCTGGCCAATCGAACCCGACCTGCCCCGCGCGCTTCTGCAATTTTGCCGAACGGGACAACGCTGGCAAAGCGGCGGGCACATCATCGAGCAACGACAGCTGTTCGGGCGCTGAAGATTTCTCCGCGCGCTCCTCGGCCTTGATCTCTTCCCAACGCTGCTTGACCTGCTCCTCACTCAAACGCGGGACATCCAGCGGCGCATACAGGTCACCGGTGGGGAACACGTGGGGATGACGGCGGATCAGCTTGCGGGTGATGCTGTCGACCACGCCTTCAAACTCGAAGCGCCCTTCTTCCCGGGCCAACTGGCTGTAATAAACCACCTGGAACAGCAGATCGCCTAGCTCGCCCTGCACGTGATCGAAGTCGCCGCGCTCGATGGCATCGGCCACTTCATAGGCTTCTTCGATGGTGTGCGGGACGATGGTGGCCCAGGTTTGCTTGATGTCCCACGGGCAGCCGTACTGCGGGTCGCGCAGGCGGTTCATCAGGTGCAGCAGGTCTTGAAGTGAATACATTTACTAAACTCTGCGAGAACCTGTGGGAGCGAGCTTGCTCGCGATAGCGGCTTGTCAGACAACACATGTGCTGAATGTTAAGCCGTCATCGCGAGCAAGCTCGCTCCCACAGTGGATCGGCGCTAAACATGCCATCAAGGCGTACGGTTACGCCGGGTTTCGATGATGTTCGGCAGCTGGGAAATCCGCCCCAGCAACCGCCCCAATGCGTCCAGCCCCGGAATCTCGATGGTCAGGGACATCAGCGCGGTGTTGTCCTCCTTGTTCGAACGGGTGTTGACCGCCAGCACGTTGATCCGCTCATTGAGCAGCACCTGCGAGACGTCACGCAGCAGACCGGAACGGTCGTAGGCGCGGATGACGATGTCCACCGGATAAGTGAGCACCGGCACCGGCCCCCAGCTGACCTGGATGATTCGCTCGGGCTCGCGCCCGGCCAGCTGCAGCACCGAGGCGCAGTCCTGGCGGTGAATGCTCACGCCGCGACCCACGGTGATGTAACCGACGATGGCATCGCCCGGCAACGGCTGGCAGCAGCCGGCCATCTGGGTCATCAGGTTGCCGACCCCCTGGATCTGGATATCGCCGCGCTTGCCCGGTTTGTAGCCGGTGGCCTTGCGTGGGATCAGCTCCAGCTGTTCGTTTCCGCGCTCCGGCTCGACCAGTTGCTGCGCCAGGTTGACCAGTTGCGCCAGGCGCAAATCCCCGGCGCCGAGGGCGGCGAACAGGTCTTCGGCGGTTTTCATGTTGGCCTTGTCGGCCAGCTTGTCGAAATCCACCGCGGGCAGACCGAGGCGATTGAGCTCGCGCTCCAGCAGCGTTTTACCGGCCGCGACGTTCTGGTCACGGGCCTGCAACTTGAACCAGTGAACGATCTTCGCCCGCGCCCGCGATGTGGTGACGTAACCCAGGTTCGGGTTCAGCCAGTCGCGGCTCGGGGTGCCGTGCTTGCTGGTGATGATCTCGACCTGTTCACCGGTTTGCAGGCTGTAATTGAGCGGCACGATGCGCCCGTTGATCTTGGCGCCGCGGCAGTTGTGACCGATTTCGGTGTGTACGCGGTAGGCGAAGTCCAGCGGTGTCGCACCCTTCGGCAAGTCGATGGCGTGACCGTCCGGGGTAAAGATGTAGACCCGGTCGGGCTCGATATCGACCCGCAGCTGTTCCGCCAGGCCACCGATGTCGCCCAGCTCTTCGTGCCATTCGAGCACCTGACGCAGCCAGGATATTTTCTCTTCGTAGTGATTGGAGCCGGACTTGACGTCGGTGCCCTTGTAGCGCCAGTGCGCGCACACACCGAGTTCGGCTTCTTCGTGCATCGCATGGGTGCGGATCTGCACTTCCAGCACCTTGCCCTCGGGCCCGATCACCGCCGTGTGCAGCGAGCGATAGCCGTTTTCCTTGGGGTTGGCGATGTAGTCGTCGAACTCTTTCGGAATGTGCCGCCACAGGGTATGGACGATGCCGAGCGCGGTGTAGCAGTCGCGCATTTCCGGTACCAGTACGCGAACGGCTCGAACGTCGTAGATCTGGCTGAACTCCAGGCCCTTGCGCTGCATTTTGCGCCAGATCGAATAGATGTGTTTGGCCCGGCCGCTGATGTCGGCATCGACGCCGGTGGCCTGCAATTCGTTTTTCAGCTGGCTCATCACGTCGCTGATGAAGCGCTCGCGATCCAGGCGCCGCTCGTGGAGCAACTTGGCGATCTGCTTGTACTGGTCCGGCTCCAGGTAACGGAAGGACAAATCCTCCAGTTCCCACTTGATGTGACCGATACCCAGGCGATGGGCCAGTGGCGCGTAGATATCGAAGACTTCACGGGCGACGCGGTTGCGTTTTTCGTCGTCGGCGGTCTTCACCGCACGGATGGCGCAAGTACGCTCGGCCAGCTTGATCAGGGCGACGCGAACGTCGTCGACCATGGCCACCAGCATCTTGCGCAGGTTTTCCACCTGGCCCTGGGTGCCCATCACCAAGGATTTGCGCGGACTCAGGCTGTCGCTGATCGCCGCCATGCGTTGCACGCCGTCGATGAGTTTGGCCACCACCGGGCCGAAACGCTGGCTGACTGCCGGCAACGGGATCTGGCCTTCGCGCACGCCCCGGTACAGGACCGCGGCGACCAGTGAGTCCTGATCGAGTTTGAGATCGGCGAGAATCTCGGCGATCTCAAGGCCGGTACGAAACGTGGAGTTCCCTTCCGACCACAGATTCTGTGCCGCATTGGCTTGTTGTTCGGCCTCGCGAGCGTACTCGCAGGCCTCTTTCAAGGCTTCGCGATCCAGTGCCAGATCGACACTCACCGCGTGATCGAGCCAAGCCTCGAGATTGATACTGCCGTCGGTGTTGATCGGCTGGTGTGCTCTCACCTGTACCATCTTGCTTACCTTCCCTACGACGCAGATTCAATGCGTCAATTCGCTGACCTTCGTTACCCATGCGCCCACGTCGGGCTGGTGCGCGGCTGCACGGGCGGGCCAGTCGGACCAGACGAGCATCCTAGCTCGCTTCAAATAACGCCATGGCCTCGACATGTGCCGTTTGAGGAAACATATCGAGAATCCCGGCACGTTTTAACCGGTAGCCCTGCTTGATCAATTCGACCGTGTCACGCGCCAGAGTGGCCGGGTTGCACGACACGTACACCAACCGTTCGGCGCCCAGGGTCTTGAGCTTGTGAACAACCTCGAAAGCACCGTCACGCGGTGGGTCCAAGAGTACCGCACAAAAGCCTTCGGCGGCCCATTCGGCGTCCGTCAAAGGCTGGGATAAATCGGCGTGAAAAAACTTCGCGTTATGCAGATTATTGCTAGCCGCATTCGCCGCTGCCCGATCGACCATCACCCGCACACCTTCGACCGCCACCACTTCGCGAGCGGCCTTGGCCAGTGGCAAGGCAAAGTTGCCCAGGCCACAGAACAGATCGAGTACGCGCTCATCAGCGGTCGGCTTCAACCAGTCCAGCGCCTGGGCGACCATCGCTTCGTTGACTGCGGCGTTGACCTGGATGAAATCCCCGGGACGGTATGCCAGCTCCAGCCCCCACTGTTCAAGACGATAGCCCAAGGACTGATCGGCCTGGACCGGCTGCGGTTCACCGTCGCCATGCAGCCACAACTGTGCATCGTGGAACGCGCAGAAATCCTTGAGGATCGTCAGGTCGGCGTCGGACAACGGCGCCATGTGCCGCAGCAAAACCGCCAAGGTCGAGCCGCTGAACAACTCCACATGCCCGAGTGCCTGAGGTTTGCTCAAGCGCCGCAGCATCTCCGGCAAGCGGGTCATGATGGGCTGCAAGGGTTGTACCAGCACCGGGCAATCATCGATGCCAACGATGTCCTGGCTGCCGGCGGCGCGGAACCCGACTTCGAGTTTCTTCGCCTTGATGTCCCAGCGCACCGCCACACGGGCGCGACGACGGTAGCCGAATTCCGGACCGGTCAATGGTTCGGCCCACTCCTCGGGCGCGACACCGGCGACCTTGGACAATTGCTCGGCGAGCATGCGCTGTTTCAGGGCGAGTTGTTCGTTGTGGGGCAGATGCTGCACGCTGCAGCCGCCGCAACGGCCGGCATGGGCGCACGGCGCCGGACGGCGCAATTCGCTGGCGTTGAACACCCGCTCGGTCCGCGCCTCGACCACTTTGCCGTGGGCACCGAGTACGCGAGCCTCGACTTCTTCGCCGGCCAACGCACCGATGACGAACCAGGTACGACCTTCGAAAAACGCGATGCCGCGACCGTCATTGGCCAGGCGCTCGATGGTCAGGCGCTGCTTTTTGCCGGTCGGGATTTGCGGGGCCTTGCTGCCGCCGGTGGGCTGGAAGCGCAGGCCTCTTTCATGTTTGGCCATCAGTTGGGCGCGTCGAAAATGCCGGTCGACAAGTAACGGTCGCCGCGGTCGCAGATGATCGCGACGATCACTGCGTTTTCAACTTCTCTGGACAGGCGCAGCATTGCCGCCACGGCGCCGCCCGAGGACACGCCACAGAAAATGCCTTCTTCGCGGGCCAGGCGACGGGTCACGTCTTCGGCTTCGCTTTGGGCCATGTCGACGATCCGGTCAACGCGGTCAGCCTGGTAGATCTTCGGCAGGTATTCCTGAGGCCAGCGGCGGATACCCGGGATCGCCGAACCTTCCATCGGTTGCAGGCCGATGATCTGCACGTTGTCGTTCTGCTCTTTCAAGTAGCGCGACACGCCCATGATGGTGCCGGTGGTGCCCATGGAACTGACGAAATGGGTGATGGTGCCCTGGGTCTGGCGCCAGATTTCCGGGCCAGTGGTGGTGTAGTGCGCCTCGGGATTGTCACCGTTGGCGAACTGATCCAGTACCTTGCCGCGACCCTCGGCTTCCATCTTCTGCGCGAGGTCACGGGCGCCTTCCATGCCCTGTTCCTGGCTGACCAGAATCAGCTCGGCGCCATAAGCCGTCATGGCTGCCTTGCGCTCGGCGCTGGAGTTGTCCGGCATGATCAGGATCATCCTGTAACCCTTGATCGCGGCGGCCATGGCCAGGGCGATCCCGGTGTTGCCCGACGTCGCTTCGATCAGCGTATCGCCAGGATGGATCTGCCCGCGCAGTTCGGCGCGGGTGATCATCGACAGCGCCGGACGGTCCTTGACCGATCCCGCCGGGTTGTTCCCTTCGAGCTTGAGCAAAAGGGTATTGCTGGTGGCGCCGGGCAGGCGCTGCAAACGAACCAGCGGAGTGTTGCCGACGCAATCGGCGATGGTTGGGTACTGCAAGGTCATGGCGTATTCGCAATCCAGACTGCGGGGGCGTCTATCATACCGGCAAACGTTCGCAGGCCATATCACGCAAAGTGTGGTGCTTATGGTTTATGGGAATAAGCAGATATTTTGCGGTGAACATCAGGACCTCATCGCGGGCAAGCCCGCTCCCACAGGGTACCGGGGTGATCACACGTTTCGCGGTTCAAACACGGTCAATGTAGGAGCGAGCCTGCTCGCGATGGCGTCGTCACGGACACCGCCATCATCCGCCAACAACCGCATATTCAAGCGCAACCCGCTCCCGGTGTTCTGCGCCCACAGCTGTCCGCCCTGACGCTGCACCGCGTTCCGGGCAATGCTCAAGCCCAGTCCGAATCCACCATCCCCTGGCCGCGAACCGTCGAGTCGGGTGAACGGCAGGAAGATCCGCTCCAGATCAGCTTGCGCCACACCATCGCCCTGATCCTCCAGCCACAGGTGCCAGAAATCGCCATCACGCTGGCCACCCAGCTGGACAATGCCTCCCGCTGGCGAATGACGAATCGCATTGCGCAGAATATTTTCCAATGCCTGGGCCAGGGTGTTGAGATGACCGCGAACCCAACAGGATGCATCCACCGTGCATTGCAACTGCGTATCGGGCCAGCCACTTTCATAGCTGGCGTTCTCCGTGAGCATTTCCCACAGGGCCTGGATCTGAATGGCTTCGTCGGGCAATCGGGTGCGCTCGGTATCGAGCCAGGCCAGTTGCAGCGTGTCATCCACCAGACGCTGCATGCCATCGACCTCACGGCCGATGCGTTCGCGCAATGGCTCCAGCCCCTGCTCGCTTTCACTGGCCACCCGCAGGCGGCTCAAAGGCGTACGCAATTCGTGGGACAAGTCGCGCAGCAGTTGCTGCTGCAAGGCCACGGTGCTTTGCAGGAGTTCGGACATATGGTCGAACGCCCGCCCCAGCTCACCCAATTCATCGGAACGATTGGTGGTGCGGCTCGATAGGCGCACATTCAGTTGGTCGGCACGCCAGGCGTTGGCCTGCTCACGCAAGTGGTTGAGCGGCACCACCAGCAAACGGTAGAGCCCGACGCACAGCAGCAAGGTGAACAACCCCGGAATCACGCCGTTGGTGATCACCCGCCAGAACAACCGGTATTGCCCAGGCAGAAAGCGTTCAGGCAGCTCGATCACCAGGCTGCCGGCGGACGGGTCGCCGGGAAACGGTATGCGCATCCACGGCCGGCCTTTCTTGTGGATGGGCCAATCGAGGCCGCGCAAAAAAGTCAGGTGCTCGATTTCCCGGTCCGTCAGCGCTTGACTGCTCAACGACTGCAAATCACCGCCGATCACACCCACCCAACTGGCTTCATGCAACTGGATGTCCTGCAACCATTCATCGACGCCGGCGCTCTTGCGCTGTCGCCATGCTTGCTCGGCCTGCGCGGCATAGTGCGTCAGGGTGCCCCGGGCTTCATCCGAGAGGAACTGATTGCGTTCCTCCATGTAGCGTCCCCAGGACCAACTGAGCCAGATCATCAGCAAGCAGAACGCCACCAGCAGACAAGCCAGTTTCCAGAACAACGAATGCCTGCCCGGCAAGTTACATTTCATCGGCGGCGCTCAGGATGTAACCCTTGCCCCATACCGTACGCACTTCGCGCTCGGTGTAGCCAATGGCCTTGAGCTTGCGGCGGATCTGGCTGATGTGCATGTCCAGGCTGCGGTCATGGGCCGCGTAACCACGCTGCAGCACCTGCTGATAGAGGAAGGCTTTGCTCAGTACTTCGTCGGCGCTACGGTGCAGCGTCTCCAGCAGCCGATACTCGCTGCGGGTCAGGCCACCGGCCTGTTCGCCGTAAAAGACGTCGAAGCTTTCATCGTCGAAACGCAGGCTGTCCATCGACAGGGCCGGCACGGCGGGCGCGGGGCGGCGGTCGAGTGCCACCCGCCGCAGAATGGCTTCGATGCGCACCCGCAACTCCACCATGCTGAAGGGCTTTGGCAGGTAATCATCGGCCCCCAGGCGAAAGCCGCTGATGCGATCGGCCTCGGCACCGAGGGCCGACATCAGCAACACCGGGGTGGAATGGCTCTGGCGCAATTGAGTCAGTACCGCCAGGCCGTCCATGCCCGGCAGCAGGATATCCATCAACACCACGTCGAAAGGTTGCCGGCGGGCAATGTCCAGGCCTTCCTGGCCGTTCTGGCACCAGGTCACCTGGAAGCCGCTGCGGTCCAGGTGCTCGTGAACATAGGCGCCGAGCACAAGGTCGTCTTCGATGGACAGGATTCGGGGGAGACCAGCAGTGATGGGAGTCATGACTATCTGCAAACAATTCTCAGTTGAGCGATTATTCAAGATTGCCTCGCCAGGGGCAACCCACGGTTTGTCCGTATCGCCAAAGAGTCGCCCGGGCCGACGAATGACTGCACCATTTTTACGAAGATTGCCCGCGAGCAAATCGCTACACTGCGCAAGTGGTGCATGGCGGATGCATGTACGGGCCGATAAATAGCGGGATGCAGGAGAGATGCGTGCTCAAGAAACTGGGAATCAAAGGCCGCGTGCTGTTGCTGACCCTGTTGCCGACCAGCCTGATGGCATTGGTGCTGGGGGGTTATTTTACCTGGATGCAACAGGCTGACCTGCAAACCCAACTCATGCAGCGTGGCGAAATGATCGCCGAGCAGTTGGCTCCACTGACGGCGCCAGCCATGGGCCATCAGGACAACGAACTGCTCGAACGCATCGCCACCCAGGCCCTGGAACAAACCGACGTACGGGCCGTGACCTTCCTGGCTCCCGACCGCACGTTGCTGGCCCACGCCGGCCCGTCCATGCTCAATCAGACACCCTCTGGCAGTGGCACGCAAATGCTGCGCAGCAGCGGCAGCGATGCGACCCGCTATCTGCTGCCGGTATTCGGTAAACACCGTAACCTGGCCGGGGACGTGATTCCTGAAGAAGCCGACCGCCTGCTGGGCTGGGTCGAGCTCGAACTGTCCCATAACGGCATGCTGTTGCGCGGTTACCGCAGCCTGTTCGCCAGCCTGATGTTGATCGCTACGGGACTGATCGGTGCGGCACTGCTGGCCCTGCGCATGGGTCACACGATCAATCGGCCGTTGAGCCAGATCAAGCAGGCCGTGGCCCAACTCAAGGACGGCCACCTGGAGACCCGCTTGCCGCCCCTCGGTAGCCAGGAACTGGATGAACTGGCTTCCGGCATCAACCGCATGGCCGGCACCCTGCAAAATGCCCAGGAAGAATTGCAGCACAGCATCGACCAGGCCACCGAAGACGTGCGCCAGAACCTGGAAACCATCGAGATCCAGAACATCGAGCTGGATCTGGCGCGCAAGGAGGCCCTGGAAGCGAGCCGGATCAAGTCCGAATTCCTGGCCAACATGAGCCATGAAATCCGCACGCCGCTCAATGGCATTCTCGGCTTCACCCACCTGTTGCAAAAAAGCGAGCTCACCCCACGCCAGCTCGACTACCTGGGCACTATCGAAAAATCCGCCGATAGCCTGCTGGGGATCATCAACGAGATTCTCGACTTCTCGAAAATCGAAGCTGGCAAGCTGGTGCTCGACCATATTCCGTTCAACCTGCGCGACCTGCTCCAGGACACCCTGACCATCCTCGCCCCGGCCGCCCACGCCAAGCAGCTGGAACTGGTGAGCCTGGTGTATCGGGACACGCCGCTGTCACTGGTGGGCGACCCGCTGCGGCTCAAGCAGATCCTGACGAACCTGGTGAGCAATGCGATCAAGTTCACCCGCGAAGGCACCGTCGTCGCCCGCGCCATGCTCGAAGAAGAACACGAAGACACCGTGCAGCTGCGCATCAGCATTCAGGACACCGGCATCGGCCTGTCGAACCAGGACGTACGCGCCCTGTTCCAGGCCTTCAGTCAGGCCGACAACTCGCTGTCGCGGCAACCCGGCGGCACTGGCCTGGGTCTGGTGATTTCCAAACGCCTGATCGAACAGATGGGCGGTGAGATCGGCGTCGACAGCACGCCGGGGGAAGGGTCGGAATTCTGGATCAGCCTGAGCCTGCCCAAAGCCCGCGACGATGCCGAAGACCTGCCCGCCGCGCCGCTTCTCGGGCGCCGGGTGGCGGTGCTGGAAAACCACGAACTGGCCCGGCAGGCGTTGCAGCATCAACTGGAAGACTGCGGCCTCAACACCACACCGTTCAACACCCTGGAAAGCCTGACCAATGGCGTCACCGCCGCCCACCAGACCGATCAGGCGATCGACCTTGCAGTGCTCGGCATCACCAGCAACGACATGCCGCCGGAACGCCTCAACCAGCACATCTGGGACCTCGAGCATCTTGGCTGCAAAGTGCTGGTGCTGTGCCCGACCACGGAACAGACGCTGTTCCATCTTTCCGTGCCCAACCCCCACAGCCAGCTCCAGGCGAAACCGGCCTGTACCCGCAAGTTGCGACGCTCCCTGTCTGATCTGGTCAACCCGCGCCCGATGCGCAGCGAGCCGGGCGAACCGCTGTCCAGCCGTGCACCGAAGGTGCTTTGCGTCGACGACAATCCGGCCAACCTGATGCTGGTGCAGACCCTGCTCGAAGACATGGGCGCCAATGTGCTCGCCGTGGAAAGCGGTTTTGCCGCCATCAAGGCGGTGCAGAACGAGACATTCGATCTGGTGTTGATGGACGTGCAGATGCCCGGCATGGACGGCCGCCAGAGCACCGAGGCGATCCGCCAATGGGAAAGCGAACGCCATTGCACGCCGCTGCCGATCGTGGCCCTCACCGCCCATGCCATGGCCAACGAAAAACGCGCGATGCTGCAAAGCGGCATGGACGACTACCTGACCAAACCGATCAGCGAACGGCAATTGGCGCAGGTGGTGCTGAAATGGAGCGGCCTGGCGCTGCGCAATCACCGCCCGGAGCGCTCCGGCGATGGGCATGCTGGCGCCCACGACCTGTTGGTACTCGACCACGACGAAGGATTGCGCCTGGCCGCCGGCAAGGCTGATCTGGCGGCGGACATGCTGGCGATGCTGCTGGCGTCCCTGGAGGCCGACCGCGAAGCCATCCGCCTCGCTCAGCAAAGCAACGACCACAACGCCCTGATCGAACGGGTCCATCGCCTGCATGGCGCGACGCGTTACTGCGGCGTACCGCAATTGCGTGCGGCCTGCCAACGCAGCGAAACCCTGCTCAAGCAACAGGACCCGAATGCCAGCGTGGCACTGGAGGAGCTCGAGCGGGCGATCAATCGCCTGGCGGCCCAGGCGCGCATGAATGCTTGATGCAGCGCAACTGCGTCAATCGAACATCAGCGTAAGCTCAGTTCCTACAGAAACGGGACAGGGAGGACATCATGCGTACGATTCTTTTCAGCAGCCAGAACTACGACCGCGACAGTTTTCTCGCTGCCGAACAACCGGCCGGCATCGAGCTGCAATTTCAGCCGGCGCGCCTGAGCCTCGACACAGTGGCGCTCGCCCAAGGGTATGAAGCGGTCTGTGCGTTCATCAATGATGACCTCGGCGCGGCGGTGCTCGAACGCCTGGCCGCCGGTGGTACACGCCTGATCGCCCTGCGCTCGGCCGGTTACAACCACGTCGACTTGCCGACGGCAAAGCGTCTGGGACTGGCCATCGTGCGCGTCCCGGCCTATTCGCCCCACGCGGTGGCCGAACATGCGGTGGCGCTGATCCTCGCACTCAACCGCCGCTTGCCTCGCGCCTATAACCGCACCCGCGAAGGGGATTTCAGACTGCAGGGGCTGACCGGTTTCGACCTGGTGGGCAAGACCGTCGGGGTGGTCGGCACCGGGCAGATCGGTGCCACCTTCGCCAAAATCATGAGCGGATTTGGCTGCCGGTTACTGGCCTGTGACCCCTACCCCAACCCGCAGGTCGAAGCCCTCGGCGCGCGCTACCTGAGCCTGCCGCAACTGCTGGCCGAGTCGCAGATCATCAGCCTGCACTGCCCGCTCAACGAGCAGAGCAGGCACTTGATCAATCGCCAATCCCTGGCGCACATGCAACCGGGTGCGATGCTGATCAATACCGGGCGTGGCGGCCTGGTGGACACGCCGGCGCTGATCGATGCATTGAAAGACGGTCGCCTGGGTTACCTGGGGCTGGATGTGTATGAGGAAGAGGCGCAGTTGTTCTTCGAGGACCGCTCCGACCTGCCGTTGCAAGATGATGTGCTGGCACGGTTGCTGACCTTCCCCAACGTGATCGTCACCGCGCACCAGGCCTTTCTGACCCGCGAAGCGCTGGACGCGATTGCCACCACCACATTGCGTAACATTGCAGCCTGGACGGCGGGCACCCCGGAAAACCAGGTGACGGGAGACTGAAACGGATCGAAGGTCATCTGCCTGCGCGATGCGGTGTGCAAGCCCGTGATAGCATATCGCGCATATTTGGAGGACCCATGGTCGAACACGATTTCCGCTACAGCCTGATGAACCCGCAACACACCCTCACCGAATGCCGCGCCCTGGTGCCGGGGCGCTATCAGGTCACCGGCAACGGTGGCTCGATTCGCAACAACGACGTGCTGGTCGTGACCCTCAAGGGTGCCAAGGACTTGTCCATGCGACTGACCGTCGAAACGGTTCGCCACCTGATCAACCCGCCCGGTCAATGGGTCGCGGTGGCCAGTGGCCCGGTATTCGGCGAACTGGCCATCCACACCTGGCAAGTGAACTGTGACAGCTGCGCCAAAGAGCTGAGCTTCGAGTTCGCCGTCGATGCCAAACTGGGCAACAAGGCCGAAAAGCCTGCCGCCACCGTGCGGATTGCCGAGCTGGGCTGGACCACCGTTGGCGAGAAACACCTGTGCCCAAAATGCCAGGAGCCTGCGTGATGAAACGCCTCGCTCTGAGCGCGATGGCCGGAGCCAGCCTGCTGGGCTGCGCCGCCGAGCCGGTGCAGTTGCAACAAAACCGCAGCTACATTCTGGAATGGATCGGTGAGCGGCCGTTGATGGACTACAGCCACCTGACCATCACCTTCGCTGAAGACGGCCGGGCCTATGGCAATGGCGGCTGTAACCACTGGTTCGCACCGTACACCCTCGATGGCGACAAACTGACCTTCGGCAAAATCGGCAGCACCCGCAAACTGTGTGCACCGGCGCTGATGGAACAGGAAAAACGCTTCCTTCAGGCCCTGGAAAACGTCCAGCGCTGGGACGTCTCCCCGATCGAGCAGATGCGCTTCTGGCCAGCCGAAGGCAAGCCACTGCGTTGGTGGCTTGAGGAGGGTTGATCCCCTGAAAGATCGCAGCCTGCGGCAGCTCCTGCATGGATTGTCGAACACCCTGTAGGAGCTGCCGCAGGCTGCGATCTTTTTGCTTTAATTTTTCGCCTGCAACGCCTCAAGCTTCGCCATCACCCCCGCCGCCGTCTGTTCGCCCATCAACTGCTCACGCACCTTGCCCTTGTTATCGATGATGTACGTCACCGGCAACGCCTCACTGCGCGGCAGCTCGAACAGCTCGGTCGGGTCCTGGGCCAGCACCGTGAACTTGATCCCCAGCTTCTCGCTCGCGCCCTTCAGCTCTTGCCCCTGGACGTTGTCGAAGTTGACCCCGAACACACCGATTTTCTTGTCCTTGAGCTGCTCGGCCAGGGTGTTCAACTCCGGGATCTCGGTACGGCAAGGCCCACACCATTCTGCCCAGTAGTTGAGTACCAGCCATTTGCCGTCCAGTCGGTCGGCGGCGATTTTATGACCGTCCTGGTCGATGCCATAGTCATTCCCGCAGCCCCCCAGCATCAACGTTCCGATGATCGCCAATGCCGCTGCCAGTCGCCTTGTCATGTCGTGTTCCTTGTCAAAAATTGAATGCGCTTGCGACCCATCGCCTCTCACGGTTCTGGATTGCGCGCCACACAGTTAGAATAGCCGCCACCTTACGCAAGATGCGACCCGCTCATGACCGATCTGACGCTTTATCACAACCCGCGCTGCTCGAAATCCCGCGGTGCGCTCGAATTGCTTGAAGCCCGTGGCCTGACGCCCACCGTGGTCCGTTACCTGGACACTCCGCTGGACGCCGCGCAAATCCAGAGCCTGCTGGGCAAACTCGGGATCGGCGCCCGGCAATTACTACGCACCGGCGAGGACGAGTACAAGACCCTCAACCTGGCTGACAACAGCCTGAGCGAAGCACAATTGATCGCCGCTATCGCCGCCCACCCGAAACTGATGGAGCGACCGATTCTCGAAGTCGGTGACAAAGCCATCATCGGCCGCCCACCGGAGCAGATCCTGGAATTGTTGCCATGAGTGCGCCGTACATCCTGGTTCTGTACTACAGCCGCAGCGGTTCGACCAACGAAATGGCCCGGCAGATTGCCCGCGGTGTCGAACAGGCCGGGCTTGAAGCGCGCCTGCGCACGGTGCCGGCGATCTCGACCGAATGCGAAGCCGTGTCTGCGCAGATTCCCGACGAAGGCGCGCTGTACGCCAGCCTCGACGACCTGAAGAACTGCGCAGGCCTGGCACTCGGCAGCCCGACCCGCTTCGGTAACATGGCCGCACCGCTCAAGTACTTCCTCGACAGCACCAGCAACCTGTGGCTGACCGGTGCGCTGGTGGGCAAGCCGGCGGGTGTATTCACCTCCACGGCGAGCCTGCACGGTGGCCAGGAAACCACTCTGCTGTCGATGATGCTGCCGTTGCTGCACCACGGCATGCTGATCACCGGCCTGCCCTACAGCGAGTCGGCACTGCTGGAAACCCAGGGCGGCGGCACGCCTTACGGCGCCAGCCACCACGCCGGTGCCGATGGCAAAAGCGGTCTGGACTCACATGAAGTGGCGCTGTGCCGGGCGCTGGGTATGCGCCTGGCGAAGACTGCACAGAAACTGGAGAGCTGAGGTGGCAAAAAAGCCAAAGATTCTGCCCGCCCTCGAATGGCTCGAGCCACGCGTCAAGGCGATGCGTGTCATCAGTCTGCTGTGCTTTTTCGGCCTGGTGGGATTGCTGTGCATCTACTACCTGTTGGTCGCCGACCTGCACGGCGCCCGGCCATGGGTGATTCTGTTGATCGAGCTGGTGCCGTTGCTGATTCTGGCGCCGGGGATGATCATCGGCAGCCCTCGCGGGCATTCGTGGATGTGCTTTGTGGTGAACCTGTATTTCATCAAGGGCGCATTGGCGGCCTATGACCCGAACCGGCAATTCTTCGGTTTGCTGGAGATGGGCGCGAGCCTGGTGGTGTTTTGCTCGGCGCTGTTGTATGTGCGCTGGCGGTATCAGTTGAACCGCAAGCTGGCGGGTGAAGGTGAGATCAGCGTCGCCTGATCTGACGCCTTCGCTGCGATGCGGCGACCCGACAAGCCAGCTCCCACAGGTTTTTGCGTCGATCACACATTTGTGTTTCAACAGAGATCCTGTGGGAGCGGCGGTGCGGCGATCCGACTTGCCCGCGATTGGGGCAACTCGGTCTCAATGATTGACGGTATAAGCCAGCATCATCGAAATCTGGCTCATCGCCCGTCCGCCACTTTCTTCATGCCACTGGTTGAACACGTCCTGCACCAACGCCAGGTCGCGCAGGCTGCTCGGCACCTTGTCGATGATGTCCTGCGCATTCAGCGCCGCCACCACGTCATAGCTCGGTACAAAAGTGTCCTTGCCGATCATGCGCAAGAAGCGCGGGGCGGACAGCCCACCCAACTGATGTCCGCGCTTTTTCAGAAAGGTCCAGAGCCCGACGATATCGGTCACCGGCCAATCGGCGATCAGCGCGCCGAAGCTGCCCTTTTCATGGGCCACGTCCAGTATGAACTGCGCATTGCGCGGCACACTCTTGAGCTTGCCCAGGTGGCGGATGATCCGCGTGTCCTGCATCAGCCGTTCCAGGTGCTCGGCGCTCATCAGCACGACTTTTTCCGGGTCGAACTTGAAGAACACTTCTTCGAAGGCCGGCCACTTGGCATCCACCAGGCTGTGCTTGAGTCCGGCACGGAATACCCGTAGTGCCATCATCGAAAGATAGCGATCGTCGCTGATCTTGCGCAGTTGCGCCGGGGTCTTTGGAACGGGCAGATGGGCTTCCAGTTCAGCCGCCGAACCGAAGCGGTTCAGGCAGTACTCGTTCAGCCACTTGTAGTCGCGCATGCCCTCTCCAATAATCTGAAATAAAACGAAAAAACCTGTGGGAGCGAGCTTGCTCCGGGCGGCGTTCCGACGATAGCGGTGTGTCAGGCGACATCTCTGTTGACTGATGCACCGCAATCGCGAGCAAGCTCGCTCCCACAGTAATCGGGGTCAGAGGTTGACGACGTTGACGAAGCGCGACGCCGCTGATTCGTCGATCTTCAGATTGGTGAAGTCAAACAGGTTGCGGTCCGCCAATTGCGACGGGATCACGTTCTGCAGGCTGCGGAAAATGCTCTCGGTACGGCCCGGGGTCTTGCGCTCCCAGTCCTGCAGCATTTCCTTGACCACCTGACGCTGCAGGTTCTCCTGGGAACCGCAGAGGTTGCACGGGATGATCGGGAATTGCTTGAGGTCCGAGTAAGCCTGGATGTCTTTTTCGTTGCAGTAGGCCAGCGGGCGGATCACCACGTTACGGCCATCGTCGGCGCGCAGTTTTGGCGGCATGGCCTTGAGCGAACCGTTGAAGAACATGTTCAGGAAGAACGTCTCGACGATGTCGTCGCGGTGGTGACCGAGGGCCATCTTGGTCGCGCCGATTTCGTCGGCGAAGGTGTAGAGCGTTCCGCGACGCAAACGCGAGCACAGCGAGCAGGTGGTCTTGCCTTCCGGGATCAGCTCCTTGACCACCGAGTAAGTGTCTTTCTCGACGATGTGGTACTCGACGCCCAGTTCCTTGAGGTAGGCCGGCAGCACGTGCTCCGGGAAGCCCGGCTGCTTCTGGTCCATGTTCACGGCCACGATCTCGAACTTGATCGGCGCGACCTTCTGCAAGTGCATCAGCACGTCGAGCATGGTGTAGCTGTCCTTGCCACCGGACAGGCAGACCATGACCTTGTCGCCGTCTTCAATCATGTTGAAATCGGCAACCGCCTCACCRGCCAGTCGGCGAAGGCGCTTTTGCAGTTTGTTCTGGTTGACCGTGAGAGTGCCCATGACGCGAAATCCGTGAGGTGTGACGAAAGGCGGGCATTTTACGCAAAAACACCTCAGGGGCGAAGTGCCTCGCCAAAAGGGCTGTTCGGCACAGACCCGTCGGCGATTAACAACCGGGTTTACAGCGCGATTTGCTCTAAAGCCCCTACTCCCTCTGGGGAAACTCCTCCCTATACTGCGACTTAAGGTCGTATACAAATTTCAGACCTGTGACTTGCTTGGCCGCATTGGCCCGTAGGCGCTCCACTGGGGGGCGACGGTAAAGACAAGAGGAGTGACTGGCATGATCCATCACGTAGTGGGGCTTTTCACCCACCCTGACCAAGAATGGAAAGAAATCCGTGGCGACCAGGAGGAAAGCATCGGCCACATGTACCTGACCCATACGCTGATCCTTGCGGCGATCCCCGCCGTGTCTGCCTTTATTGGCACCACGCAGGTCGGCTGGGTCATCGGCAATCGGCCTCCCGTGATGCTGACCGTAGAAAGCGCGATATGGATGACAATCATGTCATACCTGGCGATGCTCGGGGGTGTAGCGGTAATGGGTGCATTCATTCACTGGATGGCCCGCACCTATGACGCCAACCCAAGCCTGGCCCGCTGCATTGCGTTCGCAACCTACACCGCTACGCCGCTGTTCATCGGCGGCCTCGCCGCCCTGTACCCGCACTTGTGGCTGGGGATGATCGTCGGCACCGCAGCTATCTGCTACACGGTGTACTTGCTGTACGTGGGCTTGCCGACATTCATGAACATTCCATCTGACGAGGGCTTCCTGTTTTCAAGTTCGGTGCTCGCCGTAGGCCTGGTGGTGCTGGTCGCCATCATGGCGTTCACCGTGATTGTCTGGGGACTCGGCGTGGGGCCGGTCTACACCAGTTAGCCGCTCATCACGGACAGTCGGCAACGACCGACACAGGCCGCCGCAAGGCGGCCTTTTCATTCTTCAGCAACGAGCAGGCACACGACCATTCGGTACCTTGGCGATTCGCAAGGCCCGAGGGTTGCGGCATACTCGACGTCTCTGGAGATCCATCGAGCATGCCCGAGCAACTCAATACCCGTGTCGAAGACTGTTTCCAACAAGCCGAATCCTTTTTCAAACGACCTTTCAAACGCCCCGTGGTGAGCCTCAAGCTGCGCGGGCAAAAAGCCGGTGTCGCGCATTTGCACGAGAACCTGCTGCGCTTCAATCCGCAGTTGTACCGGGAAAACACCGAAGACTTCCTCAAGCAGACCGTGGCCCATGAGGTCGCGCACCTGATCGCCCATCAGTTGTTCGGCGACCGCATTCAGCCCCATGGCGAAGAGTGGCAATTGATCATGCGCGGCGTGTACGAACTGCCGCCCAACCGCTGCCACACCTATGACGTCAAACGCCGCCGCGTGACCCGCTACATCTACAAATGCCCGTGCGTCGACAGCGACTTCCCGTTTTCCGCCCAGCGCCACAGTCTGGTTCGGCAAGGTCGGCGGTATTTGTGCCGGCGGTGTCGCCATACCTTGGTGTTCAGTGGGGAGATGCGGGTCGAGTAGCGGGATTTTCGGTGTTTGTGCTGCCGCCATCGCTAGCAAGCTCGCTCCCACAGGGGATCTGTGGCGTGACGCAAGCCCAATGTGGGAGCGAGCTTGCTCCGGGCGGCGCTCCGACGATGGCGACCTGACAGGCACTAGAGAATCACCTTGGCACGCCGCAACTGTTCGATCCGCTCAATGCTAAACCCCAACTCCCCCAACACCTGATCCGTATGTTGCCCCAGCGCCGCACCGATATGCTTCGGCTCTGGCAAACCATCGGAAAACTTCAACGGACACGCCATCTGCGCCTGGGTCGAGCCATCGCCACGGGGCACGTCGGTCACCAACTCCCGCGCCTGCAGCTGCGGATGACGCAGCGCTTCTCCCAGGCTCAACACTGGCTCGACACAAGCATCCAGCTCCGCGAAAAGCGCGCACAACTCGGCAAAGTCATACTTTTCAAATTCGACCTTCAGCGCGGCTTTAAGCAGTTGCTGATGCGCCGCAGACAGGCCGAGGCCGGCCAGTTCCTCAAGCCCCAACGCCGCGCACAACTGTTTCATGAATGCCGGTTCCAGGCTGCCCACCGACAGCCAGCGCCCATCCCGGGATTGGTAGTAGTCGTAGAAGCTGCCGCCGTTGAGCACCTGGTCTTCCGGCCCCGGCTCGACGCCACAGGCCAGATACCCGGCGCCTGCCAGCGCATTCAGGCTGAACGCGCAGTCGGTCATGCTGACATCCAGGTGCTGGCCCTGACCGGTTTGCTGCCGGGCAATGACCGCAGCCAGCAAGCCTATCACCCCGTGCAGCGAACCACCGGCGACATCCGCCACCTGCATGCCCAACGGCAGCGGCCCACTGTCGGCACGACCTGTGTAACTCGCCACCCCGGACAGGGCCAGGTAGTTGATGTCATGGCCGGCGCGGTCCTTGTAGGGGCCGGTCTGGCCGTAGCCGGTGATCGACACATAAATCAATTTGGGATTGATCGCCTTCAGGGCTTCGTAGCCCAGGCCCAGACGTTCCATGACACCCGGGCGAAACTGCTCGAGCACAATGTCGTAGTCCTGTAGCAACGACCTGATCACCTCAAGCGCCTCAGGCTGTTTGAGGTCCAGGGCGAGGCTGCGTTTGTTGCGGTTGAGGTAGGCATGACTGGCTGACACGCCTTGATCATGGGGCGGCAACACCCGCAGCAGATCCATGCGGGTCGGTGATTCGATGCGCAGCACCTCGGCGCCCATGTCCGCCAGCAGCAACGAGGCGAACGGCCCCGGCAGCAGTGTCGAGAAATCCAGAACCTTGAGTGATGCCAGTGGACCGAGCATGAGCGTTCTCCCTATACGATGCCCCCAGACTAGGCAGCCGAACGCATTGCAGCAATCACCTTATACGCCACGAGCAGTGACCGTTACGCTCAATCGCCGGGCATGAAAAAACCCGCCGAAGCGGGTTTTTTGATTACAACAAGGCTTACTTGGCGTTAGTCGGGGTTACCCCTTCGACGTGGCCCAGAACATCGTCTTTAGGCTCGTCGGCAATGCCGCGACCGCCCGAAGCCAGTTCGGCTTGCAGCACGTCGGTGTCCAGTTCCTTGACCCACTTGGCCACAACGATGGTGGCCACGGCGTTGCCGACCAGGTTGGTCAGTGCACGGGCTTCGGACATGAAGCGGTCGATACCGAGGATCAGCGCCAGGCCGGCGACCGGCAGGTGGCCGACGGCGGACAGGGTCGCAGCCAGTACGATGAAACCGCTACCGGTCACACCCGCAGCGCCTTTGGAGGACAGCAGCAACACCACCAGCAGGGTGATCTGGTGCGTGATGTCCATGTGGGTGTCGGTAGCCTGGGCAATGAACACCGCGGCCATGGTCAGGTAGATGGCAGTACCGTCGAGGTTGAACGAGTAGCCGGTCGGAATCACCAGGCCTACCACGGATTTCTGCGCACCCAGACGCTCCATCTTGACCAGCATGCGTGGCAGCACCGATTCCGAAGAAGAAGTACCGAGCACGATCAGCAGTTCTTCACGGATGTAGCGGATCATCTTCAGCACGCTGAAGCCATGCATGCGAGCGATGGAGCCCAGCACGATCAGGATGAACAGCAGGCAAGTGATGTAGAAGCAGGCCATCAGTTGACCCAGTTGCACCAGCGAGCCGACACCGTAGGCACCGATGGTGAAGGCCATGGCACCGAAGGCACCGATCGGCGCGAGCTTCATGATCATGTTGATGATGTTGAACATCACATGGGCGAAGCGATCGATGAAGTCCAGCAGCGGCTTGCCGTAGGCACCCAGGCGATGCAGGGCGAAACCGAAGATCACCGAGAACATCAGCACTTGCAGGATGTCGCCCGTGGCGAATGCGCCAACGATGGTGGCCGGGATCACATTGAGGAGGAAGCCGATGACACTTTGATCAGCACCAGCCGCTACGTAGGTAGCGACTTTGGAGGCATCCAGGGTGCTTACGTCGATGTGCATGCCAGCGCCTGGCTGCACGACGTTGACCACGACCAGCCCCACCAGCAAAGCGATGGTCGAAACGATTTCAAAGTAAAGGAGTGCGTAACCGCCAGTCTTGCCGACCGCTTTCATGTCCTGCATGCCGGCGATTCCGCTGACGACGGTGCAGAAGATGATAGGGGCGATGATCATTTTGATCAGTTTGATGAACCCGTCACCCAGCGGTTTTACCGCCACACCGAGCTGCGGATAGAAGTGACCGAGCAAAATACCGATGACAATTGCAACGATCACCTGGAAATACAGGGATTTGTACAGTGGCTGACGAGTCGTCATTGCAAAGTTCCTCAAGGGTGCCCGGTGACAACATCCATCTGTTGCCCGCAACACCGCAATTGCGAACCCTCCTGCACTGGAGGGATTTGTTTTTTCGAGCTGCGCATCGGCAGGCATCTGCACGTTGTATCGCAAGGCCCGTGCCACCTTCCCTAAAAGCCCTGCAAGCCTTTTGATAGCAGGGGTTGCAGCGAATTCCCTGTCACCGAACGGTTACAAGCATATGGCGGATTTCCGCCCTTCCATTAAAAGTCGTCCTGTTATTTGGCGGATATCCGCCCTGTTCATGCCCACGGTGCGCAGCTAACATCCGTCGATCAACGGTCAGATCTGCTGCCATGCGCGAACGCACCATCGCCAGTCATTTCGCCCGCGCCGCCCTTGGTGGTGCGCGTCGGCACGGCTACGACTATTGCGGCGTGCTACAACAACTGGGGATCAGCCCCGAGTTGCTGGACGAGCCCCGGGCACGCATCGCGCCTGAGCAATTCACCCAACTGATCCAGGCGTTATGGCTGGCGCTGGACGACGAGTACCTGGGGTTCGGGCAAACCCCAAGCAGGCCGGGCAGCTTCGCGATGATGTGCCATGCCGTGATTCACTGTCGCAACCTGGATAAGGCACTCAATCGCGGCTTATTGTTTTATAGCCTATTCCCCGGGGCTCCGCGTTTGACCCTGAGCCGAGAAGATGAATGGGTGCGCCTGAGCCTGGACGATTCGCAACTCTGGGACCCCGATCATTTCCTCAGCGAAAGCCTGCTGGTGATCTGGCACCGTTTCGGCAGCTGGCTGATCGGCCAGCGCATTCGCCTGGAACAGGCCTCGTTCAGCTACCCCCGGCCCGAACACGGCGCCGAGTACGACCTGTTGTTTTCCTGTCCGCTTGAGTTTTCCAGGCCCCAGAGCAGCCTGTTGTTTCACAGCCGCTACCTGGCCATGCCGCTGTTGCAGGACGAACGCACCCTCAAGCATTTCCTCGATCGCTCCCCCGCCGACCTGCTCTCGCGCCCGGATGACGGCGACAGTTTGAGCAGCCGCCTGCGGCGCTTGCTCAGTCGCGACAGTTCACGCTGGCCCGACCTGGAAGCCGTGGCCGCCCACCTGCACATCAGCCCGCAGACCTTGCGCCGACATTTGCGGGAAGAGGGGTCGAGCTTTCAGGAATTGAAGGACCAGTTGCGCCGGGACATCGCGATTTATCACCTGAGCCGCGCTGACCTGTCGTTGCAACAGATCGCCGAGCAGTTGGGGTTTTCCGAACCGTCGGCGTTTCACCGGGCGTTCAAGAAGTGGACGGGGCTGACACCGGGGGCTTATCGGGCGCAGGAGAGCTGAGTTTCAGCACCCGCGTTGCGCGGTGATCACTGGTGTCATCTCGAACACGCTCGAAAATACCCCGTCCAGGTTTTGCGAACGCTTACTCTAAAGGCGGGATGATCAGTGACAAGCCAGGATAAATTCTATCTGGATGATCCAGCACCGACCTGTTCGCATTAAAGATCAGTGGGTACCTGGCAGCATCACCATAAAACTCTCTGGCAATTCTGGATAATGTATCGCCCCTGACAACCACATACATATTCAACTGACTGACCGGCGGAATGGCCAGTGTGGCCGGTGATTCGAAATCCACATCGCCCAGCAGGTTTATTTGTCCGATGAACCTGCCAAGATTATTGGCCGTGGTCGCGTGTATGTCATGCATGAGCACAATGGAGTTCTTTCTTTTCCTTATTTGCTCAACACCATGGGATACCCAGCCCCCCGGTTGGTAGTTGCCGTTCCAGTCCTGGGTATCCACGCTCCAGAGAACCTGCCGGTACCCCAATTCGGCGACAGTGCGATCGACCATCGCATCGTGAGCGCCATAAGGCGGCCTCATGATCAGGTCCGGCTGCTGATAGGGAGTCAGTGCCTGCTCCGTCTTTTTGATTTGATCGATGATGGTGTCTTTGTCCTGGCCGACCAGCCTTAGATGATCGTAAGTGTGATTGCCGATCCGGTGCCCTTCGCCCAGGATGCGTTTGATACGCTCGCCATGCCTGGCAACCAGATTGCCAACGATAAAAAACGTTGCCTTGATATCAAACAGCTCCAGTGTTTCGAGCACGGTTTCGGTCTGGGTTTGCCGAGGACCGTCGTCAAACGTCAGCCAAACTTTCTTCCTTTCCATTTTTATCTCCTTTGGTGGCTTGTAACGCTTCAACCCATATCCGCTCATGCACCACCCCAGGCTCTGTGTGTGTGTGTGTGCATGTCGTGAACAAGGCGAGGCTTATTACCTGCCACCCAGCGGCTGAGCGCCAACAAAACATTGTTGCCGGTCGTTTAACGCTTGATGCCCGCTGCGGCCCGAAAATATCACTATCGAATACCCGTTCAAACCACCGGAAAAAGAATCCGGAACGCCGCACCGCCCATCGGTGAATCGCCCAAGGTCAGCTTGGCGCTGTAGCTCTCGATGATGTCCTTGACCACCGCCAGGCCGATGCCCTGCCCCGGGTGCTGGCGATCCAGACGCTCTCCGCGTTCGAGAATCCGTGCGCGCTGATTTTGTGGTACGCCGGGGCCGTCATCCTCGACACACAACTCGGTGCCGCTGAGAGTTTCACGCACACTGATGCGTACTTCGCCCAGGCACAGGCGATAGGCGTTTTCCAGCAAATTGCCCATCATCTCCAATAGGGCGCCTTGCTCGATCGGTACGTAACACGGGTCGGGCAAATCGAACGCGACGTGCACGCGCTTGTCGCGATAGACCTTGTCCAGTGTGTCGCACAGGCTTTTCAATACCGGGTGCAAGCGCACCTGATGACGTACCAGACCGCTTTTGCGCAGGCTGGCGCGCTGCAATTGGTAGCTGATCTGCTGGCTCATGCGTTCGATCTGGGTTTGCAGCACCCAGGCCTGATCGCGATCCTCAGGACGCTGGGCCAGGTCTTCACTGACGCCTTGCAACACCGCCAGCGGCGTTTTCAGGCTATGGGCCAGGTCATCGAGGGAATCACGGTAGCGACTGCGCTGCTCACGCTCACTGTGCAGCAAACGGTTGAGAGAACCGGTCAGGCGCAGCAATTCCCGGGGATGTTCCTCAGTGAGGCTTTCACGGGTGCCACCTTCGATCTGGTCCAGCTCCTGGCTCAAGCGCCGCAATGCCTGCAAGCCCCAGGTCAGACCGATCCACAGCAACGCCAGCAGCACCAGCAGTGCCGCGCCAAAACCCAGATAAAGATTTTCCCGAAGGCCTTCGAGGGTCAGTTCGTACTCGCGAACGGGCTGCAGCGCCACGATGCTGAAGGCCGCACTTTTGCCGCCGAGCAACTTGACCTCGACGTCGTAGACAAAGAACTCCTGGCCATTGGCTTCGCGAATCCGCGCAAACTCGCTGCCACGCCCGTCGTAGCGCGGCTTGTAATTGATGCGTTCTTCCTGGGTCGCCTTCGAACGCCAGACCAGATGCCCTTCCCGGTCATAGATGTAGCCAAGCAATCGGCTGTCGGTGAGGTTGAAGCGTTCGTCAGGCAATTGCGCCGGCATCTGCAGGCTGTTGTTCTCCACCCGGGCGGCGGAGATCAACGTGGTCACGTCCGATGCCAGACGCTGCTCGATGGAGTCCTGCAAGGCCAGGCTGAAGGCACCCTGCATCGCCGGCAGCAGCGCCAGCATGAACAAAACCGCCAATAGCGTGGCGGCGAGCATCAAGCGAATGCGCAGCGAGCGAATCAAGTGCAACGCTCATTGAACAGGTAGCCCAGGCCGCGCACGGTGTCGATCGGTTTGAACCCGCCCGGCCCCTCCAGTTTGCGGCGCAGACGGCCGACCAGCACCTCGATCACATTCGGATCGCGCTCGTCGTCATCCGGGTAGAGCTGTTCCATCAAGCGGTCCTTGGGCACCACTTGCTGGTGATGGCGCATCAGGTATTCGAGGATGCGGTACTCATACGCGGTCAGTGCCAGCGGCTGTTCATCGAGGGACGCCTGCTTGCGGTTCAGATCCAGCAGCAACGGGCCAGCGACGATGGTCGACTGGGTGAAACCGCTGGAGCGGCGCAGCAAGGCATTCAGGCGGGCCTCCAGTTCTTCGAACTGAAACGGCTTGACCACGTAATCGTCGGCACCGGCGGCCAGGCCTTCGACCTTGTCCTGCCAGTTGCCGCGCGCGGTGAGGATCAGGATCGGGAAAGTCTTGCCACTTGAGCGCAACTGGCGGATCAGGTCGAGGCCGCTCATGCCCGGCAGCCCGAGGTCGATCACCGCCAGGTCAAAGTTGAACTGCGCGGTCTGGTACAGCGCCTCCTCGGCGTTGGCCACGGACTCGACCACGTGGCCGCTCTCCGTCAGGCGGGTTTTCAGGTGATGACGCAGCAGCGCTTCATCTTCGACGACCAGCAGTTTCATAACGCTCTCCCGGGCAAATCAACATCTCCAGAGGCGCAACGTCGCACCTCAATAGCTAACACGGCAACGCCGGATCAACCACTACGGTTGATCCAGCGCAGGCTGCTCACGAAACGCTAGTCAAAAAGCGTAGTTGGCGGACAGGTAAGTCTGGGCGCTGCTGGTCAGGTCCAGCGAACCCTGCTTGCTGCCACCGCGCGCACTCATCTCGGTGCTGGCGTTGCTGCGCAGGTAACGGTAACCCAGTTCCACCGAGGTGTTCTGCGAAACCTGTTGCAGCACACCCACCTGGCCACCGATGGCATAGCCGATATTGCTGTCGCGGCTGAAGCCTGGCGACTCCTGAGTCATTTTGGTCAGGCCGGCCGTGGCGCCACCGAACAGTTTGGTGCCGCCGCCCACCGGGTAGAACAGATCGTAGCTGCCCAGGAGGTTTTCCTGACGCAGTTTAATGCCATTGTGCGAGCCCGACACGTTGTCGTAGGTGGCGTAGTACCGGCCCTTGGTATTTTGCTGGCCCAGACGAACACCCCAGGTAGTGTCCTTGCCGATCACGCCATCGGCGTTCGGCTGATTAAGGTTGTCGTTCAGGGCGTGGGACTTTTTGACCTTGTCGCTGGTCTGTCCAAGAGTAAGGCTGGCGAAGTTGTCGTTGGACGCGAAGGCTGCAGTGCTTGCGCCCAGAACCGTGATTGCCAGAAGCAGTTTTTTGAATCCAGTCATTGGGGAGTTTCCTTATGTGCCGTTTGTTTTTTGGGTACGGGGCAAGGTTACGCACCCCGCCCTGAACTCCCCCTGAACGCACCCTGAACCTGGGCTGAACCGCCCCTTCCCGATGTTTCGACACGTTTCAACAGGAGTTCCGACCATGCGCATGTTCTTCGCCGTCCTCCTACTGGCCTTGAGCGGGCTCGGCCAGGCCGCCATCCAGACCCGGGAAATCCCCTACCAAAGTGCCGATGGCACGAAAATGATCGGCTATTACGCTTATGACGATGCCATCAAAGGCCCGCGCCCCGGGGTCGTGGTGGTGCATGAGTTCTGGGGCCTGAACGACTACGCCAAGCGTCGCGCCCGGGATCTCGCCGGCCTGGGCTACAGCGCCTTGGCCATTGACATGTACGGCGACGGCAAAAATACCGAGCATCCCAAAGACGCCATGGCGTTCATGCAAGCCGTGGCAAAAGACAGTGCCGTGTCGAGCGCGAGGTTTCAGGCCGGGCTCGACCTGCTGAAAAAACAACCGCAAACCGATCCGCATAAGATCGCCGCCATCGGCTACTGCTTCGGCGGTGGCGTGGTGCTCAATGCCGCAAGACAGGGTGTGCCATTGGCAGGCGTGGTGAGTTTCCATGGCGCGCTGGCGACCAATACACCGGCAACGCCAGGCAGCGTCAAGGCGAAGATCCTTGTGGAACACGGGGCGCTGGACAGCATCGTCACCCCGGAAAACATCACGGCTTTCAAGAGCGAGATGGACAAGGCCGGCGCCGACTACAAATTCGTCAGCCTCGACGGCGCCAGGCACGGCTTCACCAATCCGGATGCCGACCGGCTAAGCCATGGCGATCATGGCGGGCCGGACATTGGCTACAACAAGGCCGCGGATGAAAAGTCGTGGGCGGACATGCAGGCGTTTTTCAAGAAAATCTTCAGCTGACACCGTGCTCTGTGGCGAGGGGTCTTGCGCCCTCGCCACAAAAGCCATCTGCCACTATCCAGTCCCAAGGCAACCCGGCAAAATGTCCGACATGAATTCAGCCCCCGCCCTGCCCGTCTGCTGCACGCCCCTCGATGACCATTGGCCGCTGCCGTTTGTGCTGCCCGATACGGTCCTGCTGGGTACTCACTTCGATAGCGCCCGACTGGCCAGCGATGATTTTCAGCGCAGCGCCGTCGAAGCGCCGGCGAGCATCCAGCGCTCGGTGGCCAAACGGCAGACGGAGTTTCTCGCCGGACGGGTGTGTGCCCGGGCCGCGTTACAGCGGCTCGAAGGTTTGAGCTTCATTCCGGCCATCGGTGAAGACCGGGCGCCGGTCTGGCCTGCTCATATCACTGGCTCGATCACCCATAGCACTGGCCGGGCCGCGGCGATCGTGGCGAACAAAAGCCATTGGCGCGGCCTGGGCATGGATCTGGAAAACCTGCTCAATGCCGAACGGGCCGAACGTCTGGCCGGGGAAATCCTCAATCCGCCGGAGCTACAGCGCATGGCGGCAGGTGGTCACGATCAACGGGCATTGCTGGTCACCCTGACCTTCTCGGTCAAGGAAAGCCTGTTCAAGGCGCTCTATCCGATCGTTCAGCAACGCTTTTATTTCGAACACGCCGAAGTGCTGGAGTGGCGTGAGTCGGGTGAGGTGCGGTTGCGACTGCTCACTGACTTGTCCGGCGAATGGCGCAACGGCACCGAGCTGGATGCGCAGTTCGGGGTCAAGGATGGGCAGTTGTTGAGTTTGGTCAGCATCAAGGCCTGAGGTTTATTGGCGCCTGTTCGGGCCCCATCGCGAGCAAGCTCGCTCCCACACTGGATCTATGTCACGCCACAAATCCCTGTGGGAGCGAGCTTGCTCGCGATGGGGCCGCAACAGACAACACAAGGTTCAACGCTTCTCCTGATTGCGCGGCCAGCTCAGACTGAAACACGCCCCGCCAAGGCTTTTGCTCTTGCCGATCAACGCCCGCCCGCCATGCCAATGGATGATTCGCCGCACGATCGACAACCCCAGCCCATGCCCGCCTGACGCCCGGGTACGGCTGTCGTCGAGACGCAGGAACGGCGTAAAGATCTTCTCCCACGCTGACTCCGGCACACCCGGCCCATCATCTTCGATATCCACCCGGCATCGCTGCTGCCCCACCTGATAGCTGATGGTCACCCGTGATTGCGCGTGGCGCATGGCATTGCTCACCAGGTTCTGGATCGCCCGGTGCAGATAACGCGGTTCAGCCTCGACCCAGGCGTCGTCGTTATCGGCGGCCGACAGGCACAAGCCGCGCTGTACCGTGACGTCGGCGCGCAACGGCGCCAGTTCTTCGATCACCTGATCGACCAAGGCGTCCAGATCGATTCGCTGAAAGTTCAGCGCCGGCGAGCCCTGCTCCAACCGCGCGTAGGTCAGCATCTCGTCCACCAGCCGGTCGAGATCCTCGATGTCGTGGTCCATGCCCTGGCAGTATTTTTCCAGGGCTTGCGGCGTGGTGGCCGAACCGATCATCTCCAGGCCAAAGCGCAGGCGTGCCACCGGCGTGCGCAATTCATGGGACACCGCGCGCACCAGTTCGCGCTGGATCGCCAGCAACTGCTGCAAGTGCTCGGCCATGCCATTGAACGCCGAGGCCAGCCGCCCCACCGAGTCCGCGCCGCGCGCCGGCACGCGGGTTTCCAGACTGCCCTTGGCGATGCGCGTGGCGGCGGCCTCCAGGCCACGCAAGCGTCGCTCGAGCTGACGCACCAACAGATAAACGATCAAGCCGATCAGCGTCAGGCCCAGCGCGGCGATCAGCACCAGCCACTCCGGGGGATAAGGATTCATCTGATACAACGGACCGATTTCCAGGACCCACGGTGTGCCGACCATACCGGCGAACACCCGGATCGAATCGCCGCCCTTGCCCAGCGCCATCACAGTGTCGCCCTCGGACACCCGGCGACTCTGGTCTTCGTCCATGTCCGCCTCGTCAACCGTGACCAGACGCAGGTCGAAACCGAAGCCCTTGTCTTGCTTCAATTGCGCCAGGCGCATGGGCTGGTCGGCGACCGGGGTGCGCACCAGTTCATCGGTCAACAGGTAGATGGTCGCCCGGGCCAGTTGCTCGCTGATCTGCTGCACTTCCCCGGTGAGCATCAACTGTTCCTTGTCGCTGACCAGCTTGAATACCTTCGCCGCATGCGGGCCGGTCTGTTCCACCAGTGCCTGGCCGCGCAGCACACGAGTGCGCTGGGTCAGGTCGAGGTCGGTCTCGGCAAAGTTTTTCAGCGCCAGCGGAATGCCGAGCAGCCGCTCCCATACCAGCAAGGCCCGGTGGCGTTCGGTCTGGTTCATCGGTTGCAGGTTGTCGGCCATCAGCGTGAATGTGCCGTGGGCCAGGCGCTCGCGGTATTGCTCGCTGCGCACCTGATTGAGCAGGTGCAACGCCAGCACACCGAGCACCGCCACCAGAATCAGCGCAGCACACATGCCGCCATAGATACGCAGGAAGATCGAGTTCACAGGGTCTGGTCTACGCAAGCCTCGGGAACGAACAGATAGCCTTTGCTGCGCACGGTCTTGATCAGCCGTGGATGCTCCGGGTCATCACCGATCTTCGGGCGGATGCGTGAGATGCGCACATCGATGGAGCGGTCCTGACCGTCATAGCCGATGCCCCGCAGTGCGGTGAAGATCTCCTCCCGGGACAGAATGCGCCCGGCATTGGCCACCAACAGCCAGAGCAAGTCGAATTCGGCGCTGGTCAGCTCGATACCGTTGCCCTGCAACCAGGCTTCGCGCAAGGCGTTGTCGACGATCAACGGGCCGAACTGTAGACGCCGCTGTTTTTCCGGGGCGACTTCGGGCGTTTCACTGCGTCGCAGCAACGCCTGGATACGCGCCAGCAACAGGCGCGGGCGTACCGGTTTGCAGACGTAGTCGTCAGCGCCGAGGTCCAGGCCAAGAATCTGATCAGTGTCATCGGTGCGGGCGGTGAGCATCAGGATCGGGCCGTCATAGCGGGCGCGGACCTTGCGGCAAATGCTCAGGCCATCTTCGCCGGGGAGCATCAGGTCGAGGATCACCAGGTCCGGTTGTTCCTTGATGATGCGATTCGCAGCGAGCGCACCATCGCCTTCGATCGATACACGCAGGCCATTGGCTTCCAGGTAATCGCGGGTCAGTTCGGCCAGTCGCTGGTCGTCCTCCACAATCAATACCTGCCAGGCTTCTTGCTCCACGGGTGACCTCTGCTTGCCAAAACGCTAATAAGGAAGGATCCGCCCGTCTTTTTGTAATGATTCGGAGGGACAAATATGTATACACGCTGGGCCGATTGTATAAACGCCGCCCGTCGAGAACACAAGCGGGTAAATGCGTTCGGACGACGCGGTTTTTTGTGATAGGGTTCGCGCCCTTAAAAATCCGCCGAAGCATTTTCGATCATTGAAAAATGCTGAAAAAAGGTCCGGTCCAGCAAGGTCGCGGCCTACACGCCGATTCCCTCTTTCACACACAATTTACGCACAGGTTTATCCACAGGCAGTACGTTGCAATCGCCCCCCAAAACGCATTATCTTGTAGCCCGGCGCTAAAAAAACCCTAGATGTAGGGTTTTGCGCAAAAAAACCAAACACAAACCAGACACCAATTTCAAGCGCTTTTATTGCCTCTGTCCGGTTGAACCATACGTATTTTCGAAAGACCAAACCGCGCATGCGGATGGCTACTGTATTTCGGCCCAGAGTGGTGAAAACGGTACGGGTGTTGCAGTCCCAACTGTCACCTGCAAAGGACCAAGGTTTCAGGCCCAAGGCGTGAGACCAAAGACTTCGGCATGGAAGCGGCGCCCGATAAAGCCCCCTTCCTACTGTCCCGAAGTCGTTATGCCCGGCGCTCGCCGGTTGTAGTGCTTCAGGACGGAACGGTGGGCACCGTGATGGTGCCCAAACAAACATAGAGAATGTGGAGACACTCCCCCATGCAAACCGACACAACTCGCGAGAACCCGCAGGGCACCTTGCCGCAGGCCGCTGATTCGAATTCGGATCTGTCCGCCACCGCGCCTGGCCAACTGCGCGTGATCAAGCGTAACGGCACTGTCGTTCCCTACACCGATGACAAAATCACCGTCGCCATCACCAAAGCGTTCCTCGCAGTTGAAGGCGGCACCGCTGCTGCCTCGTCGCGAATCCACGACACTGTTGCCCGCCTGACCGAACAGGTCACCGCGACCTTCAAGCGTCGCATGCCATCGGGCGGCACCATCCACATCGAAGAAATCCAGGACCAGGTCGAACTGGCCCTGATGCGTGCCGGCGAGCAGAAAGTCGCTCGCGACTACGTGATCTACCGTGACGGTCGTTCGAAAGAACGCGCCGCCCACGCTCCGGCCGAAGAAGCGGTCAACGCTCACCCGTCGATCCGCATCACCCGTGCCGATGGCAGCCTGGCGCCGCTGGACATGGGCCGCCTGAACACCATCGTCACCGAAGCGTGCGAAGGCCTGGAAGAAGTCGACGGCGACCTGATCCAGCGCGAAACCCTGAAGAACCTGTACGACGGCGTGGCCCTGAACGACGTCAACACCGCCCTGGTGATGACTGCCCGTACCCTGGTTGAACGCGAGCCGAACTACTCGTTCGTGACCGCGCGCCTGCTGATGGACACCTTGCGCGGCGAAGGCCTGGGCTTCCTCGGTGTGGCCGAGAGCGCCACCCACCACGAAATGGCCGACCTGTACGCCAAGGCGCTGCCGGCCTACATCGCCAAAGGTATCGAGTTCGAACTGCTGAACCCTGTGCTGGCCACCTTCGACCTGGAAAAACTGGGCAAGGCGATCAACCACGAGCGCGACCAGCAATTCACCTACCTGGGCCTGCAAACCCTGTACGACCGTTACTTCATCCACAAGGATGGCGTGCGTTTCGAACTGCCGCAGATCTTCTTCATGCGCGTGGCCATGGGCCTGGCGATCGAAGAGAAGCACAAAGAAGACCGCGCGATCRAGTTCTACAACCTGTTGTCGTCCTTCGACTACATGGCTTCGACCCCGACCCTGTTCAACGCCGGTACCCTGCGTCCACAGCTGTCGAGCTGCTACCTGACCACCGTGCCGGATGACCTGTCGGGCATCTACCACGCGATCCACGACAACGCCATGCTGTCGAAATTCGCTGGCGGCCTGGGTAACGACTGGACCCCGGTTCGTGCGCTGGGTTCGTACATCAAGGGCACCAACGGCAAATCCCAGGGCGTCGTGCCGTTCCTGAAAGTAGTGAACGACACCGCCGTAGCGGTTAACCAGGGCGGCAAGCGCAAAGGCGCTGTATGTGCCTACCTGGAAACCTGGCACATGGACATCGAAGAGTTCATCGAGCTGCGCAAGAACACCGGTGATGACCGTCGTCGTACCCACGACATGAACACCGCCAACTGGATCCCGGACCTGTTCATGAAGCGCGTCTTCGATGACGGCAAGTGGACCCTGTTCTCGCCGTCCGAAGTACCGGACCTGCACGACCTGACCGGCAAGGCCTTCGAAGAGCGCTACGAGTACTACGAAGCCCTGACCGAGTACCCGGGCAAGGTCAAGCTGTTCAAGACCATCCAGGCCAAAGACCTGTGGCGCAAGATGTTGTCCATGCTGTTCGAAACCGGCCACCCATGGCTGACCTTCAAGGACCCGTGCAACCTGCGCAGCCCGCAGCAGCACGTCGGCGTGGTCCACAGCTCGAACCTGTGCACCGAGATCACCCTGAACACCAACAAGGACGAGATCGCCGTTTGCAACCTGGGCTCGATCAACCTGCCGAACCACATCGTCGACGGCAAGCTGGACACCGCCAAGCTGCAACGCACCGTGAACACCGCCGTGCGCATGCTCGATAACGTGATCGACATCAACTACTACTCGGTGCCGCAAGCGCAGAACTCCAACTTCAAGCACCGTCCGGTCGGACTGGGCATCATGGGCTTCCAGGACGCGCTGTACCTGCAGCACATCCCTTACGGTTCCGATGCTGCCGTCGAGTTCGCCGACAAGTCGATGGAAGCGGTCAGCTACTACGCGATCCAGGCTTCCTGCGACCTGGCCGACGAGCGCGGTTCGTACGAGACGTTCAACGGTTCGCTGTGGTCCAAAGGCATCCTGCCGCTGGATTCGCAACAGATCCTGATCGAGGCCCGTGGCCAGAAGTACATCGATGTCGACCTGAACGAATCCCTGGACTGGGCACCGGTTCGCGCCCGTGTACAGAAAGGCATTCGTAACTCCAACATCATGGCCATCGCACCGACCGCGACCATCGCCAACATCACCGGCGTCTCGCAGTCGATCGAACCGACCTACCAGAACCTCTATGTGAAATCGAACCTGTCGGGCGAATTCACCGTGATCAACCCGTACCTGGTTCGCGACCTGAAGGCTCGCGGTCTGTGGGATTCGGTCATGATCAACGACCTGAAGTACTACGACGGTTCGGTGCAGCAGATCGAGCGCATCCCGCAAGAACTCAAAGAGCTCTACGCGACCGCCTTCGAAGTGGACACCAAGTGGATCGTCGACGCGGCAAGCCGTCGTCAGAAGTGGATCGACCAGGCTCAGTCGCTGAACCTGTACATCGCTGGCGCTTCGGGCAAGAAGCTGGACGTGACCTACCGCATGGCCTGGTACCGTGGCCTGAAAACCACTTACTACCTCCGTGCCCTGGCCGCGACCAGCACCGAGAAGTCGACCATCAACACCGGCAAGCTGAACGCTGTTTCCAGCGGCGGCAACCACGGTGACGACTCGGTCCTGGCAGCGCCTGCCGGCCCTGCTCCAGTGCCGAAGGCTTGCGCCATCGACGAGCCGGATTGCGAAGCTTGCCAATAAGCTGAGCCGGTAAGCGTCGCAAGGCGCTTACTCGAAACCCCCGATCAGCCTCTGGCGGGTCGGGGGTTTTCTTTTGCCTGTAAGAAATTAGTGGCTGGACTGGCCTCATCGCGAGCAAGCTCGCTCCCACAGTTGATCGTGTTTATCAGGAAAGACTCGGTCCCCTGTGGGAGCGAGCTTGCTCGCGATGAGGCCAGTCCAGCCACTAATTTCTTACAGGCAAAAGAAAACCCCCGACCCGCCAGAGGCTGA
>NZ_JBFUHY010000049.1:0-36983 GCF_056402155.1 Pseudomonas sp. P4_C1 | reverse complement strand
CTCGGGTGGCGCGCGACCAGGTGTTTGTAGAGCACCTGGCCGGCGGCGTAGGTGAAGTTGGCCAGTTGCAGCAACAGGAAGCCCATGAAGAAGTCCGGATTGATCCGGTCAAAACGGATCACCGCCGCCCCCGCCACCGCCACCAGCGCCGCGACCAGGGCCCAGGGATTGAAGCGACGGTTGAGCGCATCTTCGATCAGGGTCACGTGCAGCGGCGTGAGGATGGTGAACAGCAACACTTCCGGCACCGTCAGTACACGAAAGCTCAGGTACAGGCAGACGTAGGTCACGCCAAACTGCAACGCGCCGATCAGCAGCATGCCGCGCATGAATGCCGGCTCCACCGAGCGCCAGCGGGTCAGCGGGATGAACACCAGCCCTGCCAGCAGCACGCGTACCAGCACGGCAAAGTAACTGTCGACATGACCGGCCAGGTATTCGCCGATCAAACTGAAGGAAAACGCCTGGATCAGCGTGACAAAAAGTAGATAGCCCATGCTCGCCTCATTTCGAATGGCGGCGACGATAGCGGTTTTTGCCTTGAATCGCGATCCCCGAAAGCTGTCTGAAAAACGCAAAAACCTGTGGGAGCGTGCTTGCTCGCGATGACGGAGTGTCAGTCGAAAGTGATGTTGACTGATCCACCGCAATCGCGAGCAAGCTCGCTCCCACAGGGTTTATCGGTGTTTCCTGAATCGCAGGCAAAAAAAAGCCCGATCTCGCTAAAGCGTTCAATCGGGCCAGAGCACTCAGGAGCAACAAGTGCGAAGGGAGGTTCGATGCGCGTACAGGCTTGAAGGGTTGCGCCAGGCCACTAGACCATCCAGCGATTATCTGGCGATTAACCGGTCAGGCCACTTGCGAAAGCTTGGCGTTCGCCTGGTTCAGGCCTTTCTCCTGGAAGTCACCGCCCAGGTTCATGCCTTCGGCGTGGATGAACGTCACGTCGTGGATGCCGATGAAGCCCATGACCTGGCGCAGGTACGGTTCCTGGTGATCGGCGGTGCTGCCGGCATAGATGCCGCCGCGAGCCGTTAACACATAGGCACGCTTGCCGCTGAGCAGGCCTTGCGGGCCGGTTTCGGTGTACTTGAAGGTCACGCCGGCACGCAGCACATGGTCGAGCCAGGCTTTCAGGGTGCTGGGGATGGCGAAGTTGTACATCGGTGCGGCCATCACCAGTACATCGGCGGCGAGCAATTCGTCGGTCAACTGGTTGGAGCGTTCCAGGGAAGCCTGTTCGATGTCGCTGCGCTGCTCGGCGGGTTTCATCCAGCCACCCAACAGGTTGATGTCCAGGTGTGGCACCGGCTTGACGGCCAGGTCGCGGACGGTGATCTGGTCGTTCGGGTGAGCGGCTTTCCACTGGCTGATGAAGGTCTGGGTCAGTTGACGGGAAACCGAGTCTTGCTGACGGGCACTGCTTTCGATGATCAGAACGCGGGACATGGGATGTAGCCTCCATCTGAGAATGCTGTAGGTCGATGGAGTGAAGGTTAAACAGAGTCATATCGATGAAAAAGCGCAAATAACTGCTATAACCCATCAATAAATTCGTTTATAAGCTCAGCATTCCCTGCCTCTGTAGGAGCGAGCTTGCTCGCGAGGGTGTATCAGACACAGTGGTGTCGATTGACCCACCGCATCGCGAGCAAGCTCGCTCCTACAGAAGAGCCGGGCTTCATTTCGGGGTGCAGGTCAGCTCGATGCGCAGCTTGATGATGCTGCGGGTGAATTTGACGGTGGCATTTTTGTGCTTGCCGGCCAGTACGTCGATCTTGCGGGTGCGCGGAGCTTCAGGGCCATTGATGAAAACGGCCTTGCAGCTCGCATCGACGTCACCGTAGTTGGCCACCTGAATGGAGCCGATGTCGCTATCCGTGTCGTAGGTCTGATAATCGATCTTCATGCCGTTGAGGTCTTTCTTCACATCGATCGGGTAAGCCATCGCCGTCAGCGGCAGCAGCGCCAGCAGCACACAACAGAATTTTTTCATTCAGCAGCCTCCAATAAGGGCTGCCAGCTTAGGACAAGAGGAGCTCCACATGAAAGCGCCCCGCGTGACCCTTGATCAATGGCGAACGCTGCAAGCCGTGGTCGATCACGGTGGTTTCGCCCAGGCCGCCGAGGCGCTGCATCGTTCGCAATCGTCGGTCAGCTACACCGTGGCACGCATGCAGGATCAGCTTGGCGTGCCGTTGCTGCGCATCGACGGACGCAAGGCCGTGCTGACCGAAGCCGGCGGTGTGCTGTTGCGCCGTTCCCGGCAACTGGTGAAACAGGCCAGTCAGCTGGAAGACCTGGCCCATCACATGGAGCAGGGCTGGGAAGCCGAAGTGCGCCTGGTGGTCGATGCCGCTTACCCAAGCGCCCGCCTCGTGCGCGCCTTGACCGCGTTCATGCCGCAAAGCCGTGGCTGCCGGGTACGCCTGCGTGAGGAAGTGCTGTCGGGGGTGGAGGAAGTCCTGCTCGAAGGCGTGGCCGACCTGGCCATCACAGGGTTCAGTATTCCCGGTTACCTGGGCGCGGAATTGAGCGACGTCGAGTTCGTCGCCGTCGCCCACCCGGAGCATCCCCTGCACCGCCTCAACCGCGAACTGAGCTTCCAGGACCTGGAAAGCCAGATGCAGGTGGTGATCCGCGACTCGGGGCGCCAGCAACCACGGGACGTCGGCTGGCTCGGTGCCGAACAGCGCTGGACCGTCGGCAGCCTGGCCACCGCCGCAACCTTCGTCAGCAGCGGTCTGGGGTTTGCGTGGCTGCCCCGGCACTTGATCGAACGGGAACTCAAGGAAAGTACCCTCAAGCTGCTACCGTTGGATCAGGGCGGTAGCCGCAACCCGAGCTTTTACCTGTATTCGAACAAGGACAAACCGCTCGGGCCGGCCACGCAGATTCTCATCGAACTGCTGCGTACGTTTGACACCGCACCACTGGACGCACCGTTCGCCGCCCCCGAACAAGCCTGACACGGAGTGTATGCATGGCCTATTTCGAACACGAAGGTTGCAACCTGCACTATGAGGAATATGGCCACGGTACGCCGCTGCTGCTGGTCCACGGTCTCGGTTCCAGCACGCTGGACTGGGAAAAACAGATCCCGGCACTGGCCTCCCGCTACCGGGTGATCGTCCCGGATGTGCGCGGTCACGGCCGTTCGGACAAACCCCGGGAGCGCTACAGCATTGCCGGATTCAGCGCTGACCTGATTGCACTGATCGAGCACCTCAATCTCGGCCCGGCACATTATGTCGGCCTGTCGATGGGCGGCATGATCGGCTTCCAGTTGGGCGTGGATCAGCCGCAACTGCTCAAGAGCCTGTGCATTGTCAACAGCGCGCCCGAGGTCAAACTGCGCAGCCGCGATGATTACTGGCAGTGGTTCAAGCGCTGGAGCCTGATGCGCGCCCTTAGCCTGGGCACCATCGGCAAGGCGCTGGGCGGCAAGTTGTTCCCGAAGCCCGAGCAGGCCGACTTGCGACAAAAGATGGCCGAACGCTGGGCAAAAAACGATAAACATGCTTATCTCGCCAGCTTCAATGCCATTGTCGGCTGGGGGGTTCAGGAACGACTTTCGAAGGTCACCTGTCCAACCCTCATCGTCAGTGCCGACCGTGACTACACACCGGTGGCACTGAAGGAAAACTACGTCAAACTGCTGCCCGACGCGCGGCTGGTGGTGATCGCCGATTCTCGCCACGCCACGCCGCTGGACCAGCCGGAACACTTCAACCAGACACTGCTGGAATTTCTGACCGCAGTCGACACCACCACTCAGGATCACTGACCCATGCTGAAAAAAATCGCCCTCGCCGCAGGCTCCGTCCTGTTTGCCGCCAACCTGATGGCCGCGACACCGGAAAAGGCCCCCCATGTGCTGCTGGACACCACCAACGGCCAGATCGAAATCGAACTGGACCCGGTCAAGGCCCCGATCAGTACCAGGAACTTCCTTGAGTACGTCGACAGTGGCTTCTACAACAACACGATTTTCCACCGGGTGATCCCGGGTTTCATGGTCCAGGGTGGCGGCTTCACCCAGGCCATGCAGCAAAAAGACACCAAGGCGCCAATCAAGAACGAGCATAAGAACGGCCTGGTCAACGTACGTGGCACCTTGTCCATGGCCCGTACTTCGGTGCCTGACTCGGCCACCAGCCAGTTCTTCATCAACGTCAAGGACAACGACTTCCTTGACCAGGGCGACGGCTACGCGGTGTTCGGCAAAGTGGTCAAAGGCATGGACGTGGTCGATATCATCGTCAATTCGCCAACCACCGTTCGTGGCGGCATGAAGGACGTACCGGCCGATCCGGTCTTCATCAAGTCGGCCAAGCGCATCGACTGAGACTAAGCTGGACAAGGATGTCCGAGCCGTTGCCGGCTTTGCCGGCAACGCTCAAACCGTTTAAAGGAGAGCCCGTTCGCGGGTGAGAAACTGATGCTTTATCGCCGCTTTGAAAAACTGATCGATGTCTTCCGTGACGCACCGACGGCATCTCCGCCGGACCGTGTATTCCCTTTTTATACCTATTACCTCAAGCAGGTCTGGCCGAGCTTCGCCGCCCTGCTGATCGTCGGCCTGATTGGTGCCTTGATCGAAGTGGCGTTGTTCAGCTACCTGAGTCGCATCATCGACCTGGCCCAAGGCACGCCGAACGTCAGTCTGTTCCAGGATCATGCCCTCGAACTGACCTGGATGGTGGTGGTTGCGCTGGTGCTGCGCCCCATTTTCGTGGGCCTGCATGACCTGCTCGTGCACCAGACCCTGAGTCCCAGCATGACCAGCATGATCCGCTGGCAGAACCACAGCTACGTGCTCAAGCAGAGCCTGAATTTCTTCCAGAACGACTTCGCCGGGCGCATCGCCCAACGCATCATGCAAACCGGCAACTCACTGCGCGATTCCGCCGTGCAAGCGGTGGATGCGTTGTGGCATGTGTTGATCTACGCCATCAGTTCCCTGGTGCTGTTCGCCGAAGCCGACTGGCGCCTGATAATCCCGCTGCTGACCTGGATCTTCGCCTTCATCGGCGCCCTCTGTTACTTCGTGCCAAGGGTGAAGGATCGCTCGGTGGTGGCCTCCGATGCGCGCTCCAAACTCATGGGGCGGATTGTCGACGGCTACACCAATATCACCACCTTGAAGCTGTTCGCCCACACCAACTTCGAACAGCAATACGCCCGCGAAGCCATCAAGGAACAGACCGAGAAGGCGCAACTGGCCGGCCGCGTGGTCACCAGCATGGACGTGGTCATCACCAGCATGAACGGCTTGCTGATCGTCTGCACCACCGGCCTGGCCCTGTGGTTGTGGACGCAGTCGCTGATCAGCGTGGGGGCGATTGCCCTGGCCACCGGCCTGGTGATCCGCATCGTCAACATGTCCGGCTGGATCATGTGGGTGGTTACCGGCATTTTCGAAAACATCGGCATGGTGCAGGACGGTCTGCAGACCATTTCGCAGCCGGTCAGCGTCACCGACCGCGACCAGGCCAAACCCTTGGCGGTGGCCCGTGGCGAAGTGCGCTTCGAACAGGTGGATTTCCACTACGGCAAGCAGAGCGGGATCATCGGTGACCTCAACCTGACCATCAAGGCCGGAGAAAAAATCGGCCTGATCGGTCCGTCCGGTGCCGGTAAATCGACCCTGGTGAACCTGCTGCTGCGCCTGTACGACGTCGAAGGCGGACGCATCCTGATCGACGGCCAGAACATCGCCGACGTCAGCCAGGAAAGCCTGCGCGAACGCATCGGCATGATCACCCAGGACACATCGCTGCTGCACCGCTCGATCCGCGACAACCTGCTGTATGGCAAACCCGACGCCACCGACGCCCAACTCTGGGAAGCGGTGCACAAGGCCCGGGCTGACGGCTTCATTCCTTCACTGTCGGACGCCGAAGGCCGCACCGGTTTCGATGCCCACGTCGGTGAGCGCGGGGTGAAACTCTCCGGCGGCCAGCGCCAGCGCATCGCCATTGCCCGTGTGCTGCTCAAGGACGCGCCGATCCTGATCATGGACGAGGCTACCTCGGCACTGGATTCGGAGGTCGAAGCGGCGATCCAGGAAAGCCTCGAAACCCTGATGCAGGGCAAAACCGTGATTGCCATCGCTCACCGGCTCTCGACCATCGCCCGGATGGACCGGCTGGTGGTGCTGGAAAACGGCAAGATCGCCGAAACCGGCAGCCATGCCGAACTGCTGGCCCATGGCGGCTTGTATGCGCGCTTGTGGCAACACCAGACCGGTGGGTTTGTCGGGATCGATTGAGTATTACGGTGGCCGAAAACCTGTGGGAGCGAGCTTGCTCGCGATAGCGGCGCGTCAGACAACATCATTGTCGACTGATACTCCGTCATCGCGAGCAAGCTCGCTCCCACAGGGTCCCCAGTGAAGCTGATCGATCACAAAAAACCGCCAGGCCCCGTCAACAACGGGTCCTGGCGGTTTTTTATGCCTGCTGGAATTCTGAAAAAACCGTGCTGTACTCTCACTTCAACGTTCTGGAGGTGGTTCTGCAGTCCATCGGCTGGATGCTAAAGGCAGCATAATCTCGAAAGGACACTCTCTTATGTCTCTGTTAAAACGTTCGGCGACTGAGTTGGCAGGTACGTTCTGGCTGGTGTTGGGTGGTTGCGGCAGCGCGGTGTTGGCAGCGGCTTTTCCGGATGTCGGGATCGGTCTGCTCGGGGTGTCCTTCGCATTTGGCCTGACCGTGCTGACCATGGCTTTCGCCATCGGCCATATTTCCGGCTGTCATCTCAACCCCGCGGTGTCCCTCGGCCTGGTGGTGGGTGGGCGCTTTCCGGCCAATGAATTGCCGGCCTACATCGTTGCCCAGGTCATTGGCGGCGTGATTGCAGCCGCCCTGCTGTATTTCATTGCCAGTGGTAAACCCGGTTTCGAACTGGCGGGAGGCCTGGCGTCCAACGGCTATGGCGAACACTCGCCTGGCGGTTATTCGATGACGGCAGGGTTTGTCAGTGAACTGGTGATGACCGCGATGTTCATCCTGATCATCCTCGGTGCCACCGACAAACGTGCACCGGCAGGACTGGCACCGATTGCCATCGGCCTGGGGCTGACGCTCATCCACCTGATCTCGATCCCGGTCACCAACACCTCGGTCAACCCGGCACGCAGCACCGGCCCGGCGCTGATCGTTGGTGGCTGGGCGATTCAACAATTGTGGATGTTCTGGGTCGCACCGCTGCTCGGCGCAGTGGTCGGCGGCGTGCTGTATCGCTGGCTGGGCAAAGAAGTAAGCTGAAACGCTGAAGATCAGCCTTGTCGATAAGGCAAGGCTGACTTCGCATCCTCTGCATAAGCCAACACTCCCAGCCGCTCCTGCTCCAGAAAGTCTTTCACCGCCGCTTTCAATCCGGGATGGCGCAAGTAGTGCCAGGAATGGGTAATGACTGGCTCGAATCCACGAATCAGTTTGTGCTCGCCCTGGGCCCCGGCATCGAAACGCTGGAAACCGTTGGCGATGGCATAGTCCATGCCCTGGTAGAAACAGGTCTCGAAATGCAGGCGATCGAACTCCGCCAGGCATCCCCAGTAACGGCCATAAAAGCTGTCCCCCCCCACCAGACTGAACGCCATCGCCACTGGCCGTGAACCTTGTTTGGCCAGCACCACGCGAATCGACTCAGGCATGCGTTCGGCCAACAGACTGAAAAACTCCCGCGTCAGGTACGGTGCTTGCCGGCGCACCGCATAGGTATTGGCGTAGCAGGCATAGACGAAATCCCACTGCGCCTGAGTCAGCTCCCGCCCCTCCAGCCATTCGAACTCAAAGCCCTGCCCGGCCACCTGCTCGCGCTCCTTGCGCATCTGTTTGCGCTTGCGCGAACTGAGCACGTCGAGGAAGTCCTGGAAATCCCGGTAGCCGCGATTCTGCCAGTGGTATTGACAGCCAACGCGCTGCAGCCAGCCGGGCTGCTCGCTCAGTGCCGCGTCGGTGAACGGATCGGTGAAGTTGATGTGGGCGCTGGAGAGCCCTTCGAGTTCAAGGTAGCCCGGCAGGCTTTTCAATAACTCGAAACCGTCTTCGACCGTGGCCGCCAACAGCCGTGGCCCGCTGACCGGACTGAACGGCACGGCGGCCAACAGTTTGGGGTAGTAATCGATGCCGGCGCGTTCGCAGGCATCGGCCCAGGCGTGATCGAACACGTATTCGCCGTAGGAATGCCACTTGCGATAACCGGGTAGCGCGGCGATCAAGTGCTCACCTTCAACATGCAACAAATGCTCGGGCTGCCAGCCGGTATGGGGTCCGACGCTGCCACTGTCTTCCAGCGCGCTCAAAAAAGCGTGACGCAGAAAAGGCTGAGTCTCGGGCACCAGGGCGTCCCAGGTCTGCGGGGCGATTTCTGACAGTTTTTGCAGGCGTTGCAACGGCATCACCATCCTCACTCTTCATGGCGTGAAAGCCCCGCGAGTATCGCCTATCGCTCTGCATTGCACACGAGCAAACCGACGACAGTGCTCTAACTCAATAGTTCACAACGACTTTGTATCGTCATCGACATGACATCACAGTGCCACTGCTCTGTCATAAACCATCGCGATACTGGCGCCTGTTTTTAGAGCGCCGGGTTATACCCGGTCACTGTTTTCCGCCCCTAACGGTCGGTTGTGTCCCGGATGGCTCTGTCATCCCCTCTCATCTTCGGAGATTGATATGCGTCTTGCTTCCACGAAAACTGCGGCGGCCTTGTGCGGTGGCCTGTTGCTGGCCATGAGCGTTCCGGCCAGTGCTGCAGTCGACGCCAAACTGCTCGACATGCTCAAGGCTAACGGCTCGATCACCAACGCGCAGTACAGCGAACTGCAAGCCGAGCTGGCCAGGGATCAGAAAGACCAGCAGATCGCCCGTCAGGCTCAGCAAGAGACTAACGAGCAAATCGCGGCCACCGCGAAGAAAACCGAGTCACTGAGCACCTTTGACCAGAAACTGGCCTGGGCCGCCAAGACCCAATTCAAGGGTGACGTACGCTTCCGTGAAGAAACCGTGCACAACGATGGCGTGCCAAACAACAAAGACCAGGACCGTCAGCGCATTCGTGCCCGTCTGGGGGCCTACAGCGAAATCAACCCGCAGGTCGACACCGGTATCCGTATCGCCACCGGCAGCAACGACGACCCTCGCTCGACCAACCAGGACCTGAACAACTACTTCGACAAGAAGCAGATCTGGCTGGACCAGGGTTACATCGACTACCACCCGGACGCGATCAAGAACCTGCACCTGGTTGGCGGCAAGATGCCGCAACAATGGGTGAGCATGGGCGACATCATCTGGGATAGCGACATCAACCCGGAAGGTCTGGCCGTCACCTACAAGTACCCGCTGAGCGGCAGCACCGAGCTGTTCGGTAGCGCCGGTCACTACACGCTCAAGGACAACGTCGACGGCGAAGGCGTGCAGTTCAAGCACGACCTGCGTCTGTACGCAGGCCAGTTGGGTGGTCGCTTCGCCATCACCGACAGCATGAAAATGACGTTGGGCGGCAGTATCTACTCCTACGACAACGACAGCAGCAGTGCCTGCCCTACTTCCGGCACCGTCTCCACGCCATGCGCCCTGGCCATCAACGGCAACAGCCCGAACGAAACCTTCAAACTGTACGAAGGCTTTGGCCAGCTGGACTTCACCAACCTGCCAGTTCCGCTGTCGCTGTACGGTCAGTACGTCAACAACACCGATGCCAGCAACGACCAGGACACTGGCTGGCTGGCCGGCGTGAAGTCCAAGCTCTACGGCTTCAACGTGGACTACAACTACCGCGACGTGCAGCGTAACGCTGTGGTTGGCGCCTTCACCGACTCCGACTTCGCCAACGGCTTCACCGGTTCGCGCGGCAGCAAGCTGAAAGTGAGCTACGATCTGGACAAGAACTTCGCCTTGGGCGCGACCTACTTCATGGCGACCTCGGACCAGACCAACGCCAACATCAACAAGAAAGATTCGGACATCAACACCCTGCAACTGGATGCCGAAGCCAAGTTCTGATTCACCCCGCTACACGACCCGGACAAGGAAGCCCGGGCCGCTTTTACAGCCTGGCGTTGGTGTGTCGGTCCCCATCATCCTCCGACACATCAACACCGGGCTGTTTGTTTTTGCCAACCCGCCCTTGTAGGAGCGAGCTTGCTCGCGATTAACCCGAGCACGCCACGGGGGCGTCAGGTTTATCGCGTTATCGTTGACGACCATCGTCGGAACGCCGCCCGGAGCAAGCTCGCTCCTACAACTTGCGCAGCAACACGCTACCAATCGAATAACCGGCGCCGAACGAGCTGAGCACGGCCAGCGAACCGGCGGCCAGATCGTCCTGGTTCTTGTGGAACGCAATCACGGAACCGGCGGAACTGGTGTTGGCGTAGGTGTCGAGAATCACCGGCGCTTCCTGCTCGGTGGCGTCGCGACCCAGCAGCTTCTTGACGATCAGGTGGTTCATGCTGAGGTTGGCCTGGTGCAGCCAGAAGCGCTTCACGTCGCTGACGTTGAGCTGGTTCTCTTGCAGATGCGTTGCGACCAGCTCGGCCACCATCGGGCAAACGTCACGGAACACCTTGCGGCCTTCCTGCACGAACAGTTTGTCCCTGGTACCGATGCCCTCTTCCGCTGCGCGGTTGAGGAAGCCGAAGTTGTTGCGGATGTTGTTGGAGAACTTGGTCAGCAGCTTGGTGCTGACGATATCGAACTGGTACTTGGACGTCGCCAGGTCAGCACGCTCGATGATCACCGCGGTGGCGGCATCGCCGAAGATGAAGTGGCTGTCACGGTCGCGGAAGTTCAGGTGGCCGGTGCAGACTTCCGGGTTGACCATCAGGACTGCCCGGGCCTGGCCCAGTTGCACGCTGTTGGCGGCGGTCTGGATACCGAAGGTCGCCGAGGAACACGCCACGTTCATATCGAAACCGAAACCCTGGATACCCAGCGCTTCCTGGACTTCGATGGCAATGGCCGGGTAAGCGCGTTGCAGGTTGGAGCAGGCGACGATCACGCCGTCGATGTCCGCTGCGGTCTTGCCGGCACGCTGCAAGGCTTGTTCGGCCGCGCCGATGGCCATCTGGCAGAGCACCGACCATTCGTCGTTGGAACGTTCCGGCAGGCGTGGCGCCATGCGCTGCGGGTCAAGGATGCCGTCCTTGTCCATGACAAAGCGGCTCTTGATGCCGGAGGCTTTTTCGATGAACGCAGCGCTGGATTCGGTCAATGCCTGCACTTCACCGCGCGCAATGGCATCGGCGTTGTCGGCGTTGAATTGCCCGACGTAAGTATTGAAAGACTGCACCAGCTCTTCATTGGAAATGCTGTTGGCCGGGGTGTACAGGCCGGTGCCGCTGATGACGACGTTATGCATGGTCGTGTCTCTAATCTGTTCAGGCAGAAAGCATTGGCACCGACGTACCAATACACAAAGGGTCTATTCCCGTCCGGGGGACGCAAACCTGGCATCGCTTTATTCCGACCTGCCCGTTACCGTGAAGGCTCAAAACCGCGGGGCCGGTGTTTATAGGCGCGAAGTTTGCCATAAACCGTGGGTTTTGGCCCCTTTTTGCTGGATAACGCCCACCTAAAGCCAATACAAAATCCCTGTGGGAGCGAGCTTGCTCGCGATAGCGGTCTATCAGTCAATATTAATGCTGAATCAAATGCCCCCATCGCGAGCAAGCTCRCTCCCACAGGTATTGCGCCAACCTCGGGTTCAGGGTTCGACCTGGCTCCACTGCTTGTTCAGTCGCTTGTCGGAGATCGGCACCTTGGTCCCCAATTGCTGGGCAAACAGCGAAACCCGATATTCCTCCAGCCACCAGCGATACAATTCCAGCTGCGGATCGCGTTTGCCTTCCTGGGCGTGTTTGCTGGCGCGGGTCTGGTATTGCGTCCACAAGCCGCTCAATTCGCCGCTCCAGACCCGGTCGCGCTGCACCTGGGCACCGATTTTTTCGAAGCGCTGCTCGATGGCCTTGAGGTAACGCGGCAACTCCTTGAGCCACTGCATCGGCGTTTCCCGGACAAACCCCGGATAGACCAAGTGGCTGAGCTGTTGCTTGATATCGTTCAGGGCCACGGCTTGCGCCAGATCGATCTTGCCCTTGAAGCGCTTTTGCAAGCCGTGCCAGAGCTTGAGTATTTCCAGGGTCAGCTTGGCCACACGCTCGGCGTGCTCGGTCCAGGCGCCACGTTTGCGCTCGGCCAGCGACGCCAATCCAGCGCCATCGCGTGGCAGCGGGTCTTCGCCTTCAAGAATGCAGCTGTCGAGGCTGGCCAGCAGAACGTCTTCCACCAGCGCATCGACGCGCCCCATGTCGCGGTACAGCAGGCCCAGTTCGGTCAGCCCCGGCAATTTGCCGCGCAGGAATTTGGCCGACTCGGCCAGTTGCTGCATCAGCAGGCGTTGCAGGGCACGGCGATGCTGGAACTCGGCCTCGGCCGGCGTCGAAAAACGCCCTTCCTTGACCGTACCGTTCTCCTCCACCAGCGCCGGATACACCGTCATCGACAGCCCGGCGATCTTCTGCTGGGTTTTCTCGGCCACGGCGGCGAATACTTTCGGCTCCACCGGCTGCTGGCTCTTCGCGGATTGCGGCACCGCCAATGCCGCCTGGCTGGCCTCGGCGAAACGCGCCGTCAGTTCGGCCAGATCGCGACCTTCACCGAGGAACTTGCCCTGGGCGTCGACGATTTCCAGGTTCATCCGCAGATGGCTTTCGACTTGCTGCGCCGCCTCACTCCAGGCTTCATCGCTGACCCGCGCACCGGTCATGCGCAACAACTCACGACCCAAGGCCTGGGGCAGCGAGCCCTCGGCAAAGGTCATGCGCTGCAAGGCCGCCTTGACGAAGTCCGGCACCGGCACGAAGTTCTTGCGCAAGGCCTTGGGCAAATTGCGCACCAGGGCAATGCACTTGGCTTCGATGACGCCAGGGACAAGCCATTCCAGGCGTTCCGGCGGCAGCATCGGTAACAGTGGTGCCGGTACGCGCAGGGTCACGCCGTCCCGTGGATGGTTGGGTTCGAAGTGGTAGCTGAGCGCCAACTCCAGATCGCCGAGATGCAGCGTATCCGGGTAATGCTGGGCGGTGACTTCACTGGCTTCGCGGGCCAGCACGTCTTCTTCGCGCATGATCAGCAGCTGCGGGTCTTTCTGGCTGTTGATCCGATACCAACTGTCGAAGGTCGCCGTCTGATGGATCTCCGCCGGCAATCGCGCGTCATAGAAGGCGTACAGGGTTTCTTCGTCGGCGAGGATGTCGCGGCGACGGGCCTTGGCTTCCAGTTCGTCGAGTTGCTCCAGCAACTGCGCGTTGGCCGTCAGGCACCTGGCCTTCGACTGGATTTCGCCACGCACCAGTGCTTCGCGGATGAACAATTCACGGGATACCACCGGGTCCACCGGGCCGTAATGCACCGGCCGACGCCCAACCACGATCAACCCGAACAGGGTGATCTGTTCGAACGCCACGACCTGGCCGCGCTTCTTCTCCCAATGGGGTTCGAAGTGGTTTTTCTTGATCAGGTGCCCGGCCAGTGGCTCGATCCAGTCGGCATCGATCTTCGCCACCATGCGCGCATAGAGCTTGGTGGTTTCCACCAGTTCGGCGGTCATCAGCCACTGCGGACGCTTTTTACCGATACCCGACGACGGATGAATCCAGAACCGCCGCTGACGGGCGCCAAGGTAATCGCCCTCTTCGGTTTTCTGGCCGATCTGGCTCAGCAACCCCACCAGCACCGCTTTGTGCAGTTTCGGGTAGTCCGCCGGCTCTTTGTTGAGGCTCAGCTGCATGTCGCGGCAGATCAGGCTCAGCTGACGATGGGAGTCACGCCATTCACGCAGGCGCAGGTAATTCAGGAAATTCTTGCGGCACCAGTTGCGCAACGGATTGGCAGTCAGCGCCAGGCGTTGTTCTTCAAAACCGCGCCACAGATTGACCAGTCCGGCGAAGTCCGAGTCGGCGTCTTTCCACTGGGCATGGGCCTGATCCGCCGCTTGCTGACGCTCCGGCGGGCGTTCGCGCGGGTCCTGGATCGACATGGCACTGGCGACGATCAGCACTTCCTGCAAGCTGCCGAGTTTCGCCGCTTCCAGCAACATGCGGCCCATGCGCGGGTCCACCGGCAATCGCGCCAGTTGCCGGCCGAGCGGCGTCAACTGGCTGTTGCGGTCCACCGCCGAGAGTTCTTGCAGCAGGTTGTAACCGTCGCTGATGGCCTTGCCATCCGGCGGCTCGATAAACGGAAACGCGCTGACCTCGCCAAGGCGCAGATGCAACATCTGCAAGATGACCGCTGCAAGGTTGGTCCGCAGGATTTCCGGATCGGTAAATTCCGGGCGACCGAGAAAGTCCTCTTCGCTGTACAGGCGCACGCAAATGCCTGGCTCGACCCGCCCGCAACGACCTTTACGCTGATTGGCGCTGGCCTGGGAAATGGCTTCAATCGGCAGGCGCTGGACCTTGGCCCGGTAGCTGTAACGGCTGATGCGCGCGGTGCCGCTGTCGATCACGTAGCGAATGCCCGGCACCGTCAGCGAAGTTTCCGCGACGTTGGTCGCCAGCACCACGCGACGGCCCGGGTGCGACTGGAAAATCCGCTGTTGCTCGGCCGGTGACAGGCGTGCGTACAACGGCAGGATTTCGGTGTGTTTGAGCTGAGCCTTGCGCAGCATGTCGGCGGCGTCGCGAATCTCTCGCTCACCCGGCAGGAACACCAGTACGTCACCGGGACTGCGGCGCTCGCTACGCTCAAACGCGGCGATTTCGTCGAGGGTGGCGAGGATCGCCTGGTCCACCGTGAGGTCGTCCTCGACGTGGTTACCCTCYTCGTCCTGCTCCAGCGTCAGCGGGCGATACCAGGTGTCCACCGGGAAGGYACGGCCGGAGACTTCGACAATCGGCGCGTCATCGAAGTGTTTGGAGAAGCGTTCGAGGTCGATAGTCGCCGAAGTAATGATGACTTTCAGATCGGGACGACGCGGCAGCAGGGTTTTCAAATAGCCGAGCAGAAAGTCGATATTGAGGCTGCGTTCGTGGGCTTCGTCGACGATGATCGTGTCGTAGCGTTCCAGATACCGGTCGTTCTGGGTTTCGGCCAGCAGGATGCCGTCGGTCATCAGCTTGATCAGGGTGTTGGAATCGCTCTGATCCTCGAAACGCACCTGATAACCGACCAGTGCACCCAACGGCGTGCCGAGCTCTTCGGCGACCCGGCTGGCGACGCTGCGCGCAGCGATCCGCCGCGGCTGGGTATGGCCGATCAAACCATGCTGACCGCGACCGATTTCCAGGCAGATCTTCGGCAACTGGGTGGTTTTACCCGAGCCGGTTTCACCGGCGATGATCAACACCTGGTGTTTTTCCAGCGCCTTTTTGATTTCGTCGCGCTTGGCGGCAATCGGCAGGCTGTCGTCGTAACGAATCACCGGCAGGCTGGCCTTGCGCGCCAGCACCTGCTCACAGGACGCCTGCATCCGCGTCACCCACTGGCCCAGCCTGGCTTCGTCGGGTTTCTTGCGCAGCTCAAGCAACTGCCGCCGCAGCCGGTGGCGGTCGGCGAGCATGGCGTGATCGAGGTTTTTCAGCAATTTGTCGATGGAGGGCGATTCGTCGGTCATCGGGTACGCAATTCAGTCGTCTAGTGGCGCAAGGGTGCCGATTGTCGCAGATTTTACGGCCGCTGCGCGGCCGATCGCGAGCTGGCTCGCTCCCACAGTGGATCTATAGCGACCACAAAATCTGGGCACACCGCACCACAAGTGTGGGAGCGAGCTTGCTCGCGATAGCGTCGGTGAGAACTACTCGTTGTCCAAACCTTTACGCCGATACGGAAACACATCAATCACCTTCCCCGCCCGAATCGCTTCCTGCAGGCTTTTCCAGTAATCGGCGTTGTACAACTCGCCGTGCAACTGATCGAACAACCGGCGCTGCGCCGAATCGGCAAACAGGAATGGCGGAAACTCCTCCGGGAACACGTCCAGCGGCCCGATCGAGTACCACGGTTCGGACGCCATTTCGTCTTCGGGGGTGCGCGGTGCCGGGATGTGGCGAAAGTTGGCCTCGGTAAGGAAGCAGATTTCGTCATAGTCGTAGAACACCACACGACCGTGACGGGTGACGCCGAAGTTCTTCAGCAGCATGTCGCCGGGAAAGATGTTGGCCGCCGCCAGTTGCTTGATCGCCAGCCCGTAGTCCTCCAGGGCCTCGCGCACCTGCGCCTCGTTGGCGTTTTCCAGATAGAGGTTCAGCGGGGTCATGCGGCGCTCGGTCCAACAGTGACGGATCAGCACTGTGTCGCCTTCCACCGACACCGTCGACGGCGCGACTTCCAGCAGTTCCTCCAGGCACGCAGGATCGAACTTGCTCAGCGGGAAACGGAAATCGGCGAATTCCTGGGTATCGGCCATGCGCCCGACGCGGTCGACGCTTTTCACCAAGCGGTACTTTTCGATCACCGTGGCGCGGTCGACGTTTTTCGACGGCGAGAAACGGTCCTTGATTATTTTGAACACGGTGTTGAAACCCGGCAGGGTGAACACGCTCATCACCATGCCGCGCACACCGGGGGCCATGATGAACTGGTCGTCGGTGTTGGCCAGGTGATTGATCAGTGCCCGGTAGAACTCCGACTTGCCGTGCTTGTAGAAGCCGATCGAGGTGTACAGCTCGGCAATGTGTTTGCCCGGCAGGATACGCCGCAGGAAGCCGATGAACTCCGCCGGCACCGGCACATCCACCATGAAATACGAGCGGGTGAACGAGAAGATGATCGACACGTCCGCCTCGTCGGTGATCAGCGCATCGATCTGGATGCCGCGCCCTTCGAGGTGCAGCAATGGAATCGCCAGCGGCCATTGCTCGTCGGCGGTGTAGATGCGCCCCACCAGGTACGCGCCTTTATTGCGGTACAGCACCGAGGAAAACAGCTCGACGCTCAGCTCCGGGTCCTTGCACACCCAATCCGGCAGGTTCTCGCGCAACTGCGCTTCGAGACGCTTCAGGTCACCGGGCAGATCTGCGTAATCCTCACTGAAGCGGTAGTCGGCGAAGATGCTGGCGAGCATGGCCGACAATTGGCCTTGCGGCTTGTAGGTGCGGGTTTGCGCGGCCCGGGCACGGCGCAGGCTCGGCCGGGTGGTGTGGATGAACATGCAGCCGTCGCTGATCAGGTCATGGCTGAACAGCCCGCAGAAGATCGAGTTGTACCAGGTCTCGGACAGTTCATCGTCGAAGCGCAGGTCGATCAGGCTGATGTAGGCGCTTTTGACCAGCGGCCAGCAGCTGACGTCCAGGGTGCCTGGGTCAAACGCGGTGCGCAGTCGCTCCACGGTTTCACCGACTTTTTCTTCGTACAGATTGATCCGCGCCGCCGACGCCGATTGCGTCTCTTGCCACCGGGCCTGTTCGAAGCGGGCCCGGGCGCCGTCGGTAATCTGCCGGAAATGCTCGCGGTAATCGTCAAAGCCATCGAGGATCAAACGGGCGATGTCGGCGGCTGGCCATTGCTGCGGCATGGTGAGACCTCTGCGGGAATTCGGGAGGCTTGAGCTTAGCCAGTGAAGCGGGTGCAGGAGAAGGGTAATTTTCCAGCCGAATTGAATGCCCGGTTTTCGGTTGCCATCGACCACACACTCAGCAACACTTTCGCCCCTCCATCAAGGAAGGACCGCGCTGTGAACCCCGTCGATATTTTTCGTTTACTGTCCCTGGCGGCCATTTGGGGGGCCAGTTTTCTGTTCATGCGCATCATTGCGCCGGTGATTGGCAGCATTCCTACCGCTTTTTTCCGTGTATCGATAGCCGCTGCCGGACTGCTGGTGATTCTTGGGCTGATGCGCATCAGCTGGGATTTCAAGGGCAAACTCAAGACCGTGATGCTGCTCGGAGTGATCAACTCCGGGGTTCCGGCGACGCTCTATTCGGTGGCCGCGCAGGTGCTACCAGCCGGTTACTCGTCGATTTTCAATGCCACAACTCCATTGATGGGTGTGCTCATTGGCGGCCTGTTTTTCCATGAAAGGCTCACTGGCGCCAAACTCGGCGGCGTGTTCCTGGGGCTGTTCGGCGTGGGCGTGCTGACCCGTGCAGGTCCGGTGGCGTTCAATATGGAACTGCTGCTGGGTGCCGTCGCCTGCCTGCTCGCGACCACTTGCTACGGATTTGCGGGGTTTCTGGCCCGCCGCTGGCTCGATCAGGCCGGTGGTCTCGACAGCCGTTTGTCGGCAGTGGGCAGCATGCTCGGCGCGACGTTGTTCCTGCTGCCGCTGTTCGGCTACAGCGTGATCAGCCAGCCGCCCGCGACCTGGGGCGGCTGGAGTGTCTGGCTCTCGTTACTGGGGTTGGGTCTGGGATGCACAGCGTTTGCGTACATTGTTTACTTCCGGCTCTTGAGCTCGATTGGTCCGGTGAAATCGATGACTACGACCTTTTTGATCCCGCTGTTCGGCGTGTTGTGGGGCGCGCTGTTTCTCGATGAGCCACTGTCGATGGCGCATATCTATGGCGGAATGTTGATTGCCGTGGCGTTGTGGTTGGTGTTGAAGCCGGCTGCTGTGAAACCGCAAATGGTGGCGGACCGGTAGAGCTGCCGGGATGCAGAAAATGTCATCGCGAGCAAGCTCGCTCCCACAGTGGTCGGTGTTGTACACAAACTCTGTGTTCAGTGCAGAACCCTGTGGGAGCGAGCTTGCTCGCGATGGCGTCAGCCCATACACCGACAATCACAAGGTAGAAGCACTCATCTCCCCATCGCATTCAGTCTTCGGCAATGCAGCCGTTCATGAATTCGGTGCGGGCCGAGCACGCACTGGCCAAATGAAAAAGGCCCGGAGCATTGTTCCAGGCCTTCTCGGGTTTATGCAGGTTTACGGAACACAAACACCAGCCCGACGATGATCAACAGCATGCCGAACAGGCTCAACAGCGCAAGGCGATTCCCGAAGATCAGATAGTCCATCACCGCCGTTACCGCCGGCACCAGGTAAAACAAGCTGGTGACATTCACCAGATTGCCCCGGGCGATCAAGCGGTACAGCAACAGTGTCGCCAGYACCGACACCACCAGCCCCATCCACAGCACCGGCAGGATGAAACCGCTGCTGTGTTCGAAGTGAAACGGCTGGAAGGGTACGAAAATCCCGCACAACAGCAGTCCGGCCAGATACTGCACCGGCAATGTGCCGAGGGGATTGTCGGTGATGCGTTTCTGCATGATCGAACCGAAGGTCATGCTCGCCAGCGCGAGTAAACCGAAAAGCATCCCGGCCAGCGACATCCCGGCCAGCCCGATGCCCTGATAGACCACCATGACCAACCCGGTCAACCCCAGGGCCAGACCGAACATCCGGCTCCATGAACGCTGGCGCTCCATCACCACCACGGTGAGGATCGGCTGCACGCCCATGATGGTCGCCATTACCCCGGGCGTGACTTTAAGGTCCAGGGCCAGCAGATAAAAAATCTGATAAGCCCCCAACAACACCACGCCGGTGGCCATCGCATACAGCATCGGTTTGCCGCCCTTGGGCAACTTCAGCTTGAGCAACGGCACCAGCAACACCAAGCCGCCTAGGGCGATGACGAAACGAAATATCAAGAAGGCGAAGGGTGACGCGTGAGCCAGCCCCCATTTGGAGAAAATCGCCCCGCTGCTCCACAGCAGAACGAACAGGCTCGTGGACGCCGCCGCGAGCGCGGACTTTTTCGAAAGGACAAACATGAATACCACCTGTAGTCAGGCAAAAAGCCAACTCAGCCGAAGCTGAAATTCAGTCGTTTTTTCAGGGAGGCAGGGGAACAGCAGAAAGCAGCTGATCAGCCCGAAATGCCTACGCCTGGCGGTGAGACCACCGCGCACACTGGCGTGCGACTGACAGGAGGGGGGTAATGACTGATCTGCCCGGGCTGCTGGTTCCCGCACGGCACGACGCCAGCGTTGACCGCTGAATCGACTACCGCGTTGATGAGGGATGCAGGCATTGGGCTGATCTTTTTCAGGAGTGGAAAAGCAGGTCATGAACCTGCCGAAGACTGACTATAACCAGCGCTGCACAAGAATGGCAATGGATTACTGCCCGACACGGCATTGTGGTGCAGGCACATAAACTTTCAATGAGCCAGTGTCGCAATTTGTGATTTAATGGCAAAACAAATCGAAAACCCTCGATAAAACATAATAATCAGAATCAGAAAAAGCAAAATCAACATTTTGCGACAAGGAAGATATCCAGTGGCAAACCCCGATCTTCTTGGCCTCGATGCCCCAGTGGTATGGGATACACAGCAGGCCTTTGTCCATCTCAATCAACTCAAACAAGCTGACACCAAGCGCACCGCCGAACGACGCTTGCATGAGCTTGCACTCCTGCCCGATACACTCAATGCGCAAAACCTGAGCGACGAATCCGGACGTAGTCCGACACCCTCGGTTCTGGACTGGGAGATTGAAAAGGCCCGGATCAAACGCAAGCTGGTGCTGTATGCCCAATTGCATCGCACCGCTGACGGAACGGACGTCTTGCACGCCAACGACGCCCGCGGTGCGCGCTACTGGTTGCCACTCGGGAACGAACCGGTTGACGCTCAATCGCTGACCGCTGCGATGCGTCGCCTGCAGGCCCACATCGCCAAGAGCATCGTTATCTTCCCCAGTGGTCGACTGGTCAACGCTTGCAGGCAGGCCTGTGCGCCGGAACAGGTTGAGTTTGGATTGCTGGGGTACCCGGCCATACTGGACACAAGCAGCCAAACCGGTCCGGTGGATGCGTTGAAAGTGCGCACGCCCCACCTCAAGCGTCTTGAGGCCGAAAGCCTGCAAATCATCCGCGAAGCGGTGGCCGAGGCGGAAACCCCCGCGATGCTGTACTCGATGGGCAAGGACAGCGCGGTGATGCTGCATCTGGCTCGCAAGGCGTTTTACCCTTCGCCACCACCGCTGCCATTACTGCACGTCGACACACGCTGGAAATTCCAGGAGATGTACCGGTTTCGCGACTTCATGGCCCGCGAAAGCGGCATGGATCTGCTGGTGCATACCAACCCGGAAGCCATCAGCAAGGACATCAACCCCTTTGATCATGGTTCGGCACTGCACACCGACATCACCAAGACCGAAGGCCTCAAGCAAGCGCTGGACAAATACAAGTTCGACGTGGTGTTCGGCGGCGCACGCCGCGATGAAGAAAAATCCCGGGCCAAGGAACGCATTTTTTCGTTCCGCACCCAGAGTCACCAATGGGACCCGAAACAGCAGCGTCCCGAATTGTGGAACCTCTACAACACGCGCAAAAAGCCGGGCGAGAGCATTCGTGTGTTCCCGTTATCCAACTGGACCGAACTCGATATCTGGCAATACATCTACCAGGAAAACATTCCGCTGGTCCCCCTGTACTTTGCCAGGGAACGTCCCGTTGTCATGCGTAACGGCATGACCATCATGGTCGATGATGCACGCATGCCCCTGTTGCCCGGTGAGAAAATCGAAGCCCGGAACATCCGCTTTCGCACTCTCGGCTGCTACCCGCTGACCGGCGCCGTGGATTCGAACGCCAGCACCGTGGCCGAAATTTTGCTTGAACTGCTGGGCTCCACTCATTCCGAGCGACACGGGCGAGCCATCGACAGCGACAGCTCTGCCAGCATGGAAAAGAAAAAGAAAGAAGGGTATTTCTGATGGTCCTGAAAACACTGGCAAGCGTCCCACAACAGCCCACGACCATTGAGGCTTACCTCGAGCAACAACAAGCTCAGGACCTGCTGCGCTTCATCACCTGCGGCAGCGTCGATGACGGAAAAAGTACCCTGATCGGCCGTCTGCTGTGGGATGCCCGGCAATTGACCGACGATCAATTGGCAACCCTGAAAACCGAATCAAAAAAATATGGCACCCAAGGTGGCGACATCGACTTTGCCTTGCTGGTCGACGGCCTGTCGGCGGAGCGCGAACAGGGCATCACCATCGATGTGGCCTACCGCTACTTCGCCACCGCCAAACGCAAATTCATCGTTGCCGACACACCAGGCCACGAGCAATACACACGCAACATGGTCACCGGTGCGTCAACGGCTGACGTAGCCGTCATCCTGGTCGATGCGCGGCAAGGTGTACTGACGCAAACCCGCCGCCACGCCTACCTGATCTCGCTGATGGGCATCCGTCACGTGGTGCTGGCCGTAAACAAGATGGACCTGGTCAACTTTGATCAGGACACCTTCCAGCGTATCGTCGAGACCTTCCAGGCATTCACCCAAACACTGGGCTTTGAGAAGATCACGGCCATTCCTGTCAGTGCGCTCAAGGGCGACAACATCACCCAGCGCTCGGCTCACACGCCGTGGTACAGCGGTCCAACGTTGATGGGTTACCTGGAAACCGCGGAAATCACCACACCGCAAGCCGAACGCCTGGTGTTTCCCGTGCAGTGGGTGAATCGGCCGAACGCTTCATTCCGCGGGTTCAGCGGCTATGTTGGCGAAGGCACGGTCAAAGTCGGCGATGAGATCCGCGTGACCCTCTCCGGTCAAACCGCAACGGTGGCGGAAATTGTCAGCATGGACGGCCCGATGCAACAGGCCGAGTGTGGCGACGCCGTCACCCTGAAGCTCGACCGGGAAATCGATGCATCTCGCGGCGACATCATTTCACAGAGCAAGAACCCGCTGGAAACCACCGACCAGTTTGAAGCAACGCTGGTGTGGATGGACGAAGAAGCCGGGCTGCACGGCCGCAACTACGACATCAAACTCGCCACGCAATGGGCAAGCGCCTCCATCACCACCATCAAATACCGGGTGGACATCAACACCCTGGCCCATGACGCCAGCACACAACTGCGACTCAATGACATCAGCGTCTGCAACCTCGCCATCAGCAAACCTCTGGTCTACGACAGCTACCTACATTCGAAAACCCTCGGCAGCTTCATCCTGGTCGATCGCATCAGCCACGCCACGGTCGCGGCCGGCATGATCACCCACAGCCTGCGACGCGCACAAAACGTGCACAAACAGGCCCTCTCGATCAGCCGCGAAAACCGCGAGAAACTCAACGGCCACAAGGGCAAAGTCATCTGGTTCACCGGATTGTCCGGCTCCGGCAAATCGACGCTGGCCAATGCCCTGGAAGTGGAGTTGCACGCCAATGGCTATCGAACCTACCTCCTCGACGGCGACAACGTTCGCCAAGGCCTCAACAAGGATTTGGGGTTTACCGATGCCGACCGCGTGGAAAACATCCGCAGAATCGCCGAAGTCGCCAAGCTGATGATGGACGCCGGAATGGTGGTCATTACCGCGTTCATTTCTCCGTTCAGAAGAGAGCGGCAAATGGCGCGGGAACTGATAGGGGAAGAGAACTTCGTCGAAGTCTACGTCAGCACACCGTTGGAGGTCTGCGAGCAGCGGGATGTGAAAGGACTGTACAAGAAGGCCCGGTCGGGGCAGTTGCCCAACCTGTCAGGGGTGGGGAGTCCGTATGAAGCGCCGGTGGAGGCTGATGTTGAGATTGATGCTGGGGAAGTTGATTTGAACGTGGCGACCGCCCGAGTGATGCAATCAATCAAGCAATGAAAATTTTCTCCATAAAAAACACCCCGAATAGCTCGGGGTGTTTTTTTGGATCAGAGGAACAGCCAAAATCCGATTCCCCAAATCACTCGCACCAAGGCTAATTTCTTAGTACCTCACTTAGGCGATTGATCAGCCCTTAATAGCCTGAATATTTAGCTTGGTTGGGCTGGCGCAAGCAAGACGGTCCTTTCCTTCTTGCTGAATAATTTTCACTGTATAGACACCTGATGCCAAAACCTTGATGTCTACCGCGCCATTGAAACCGGCCATTTCCAGTTCTGGTTTGGAAAAGGCTTTCGCTACATCCTCGCGAGAGGAACGGGTAAGCGGAGCGGTAAGGGCAACATCACCGTTCGACGAGATAAGTTCGATGGATACATCCTTTGGAACTGTGCCCGCCGCTACGTTGTAAGCCCACCCCCAGAACTGCAACGGCACGTTTGTCGAAACCTTGGCTTCGGCAACAGGACTATCCAGCGAGCACGAATTATTTAAAACGATGTCTTTTGGCTTACCTGCATCACATGCAGAAAGAAAACCAAAAATAGCAACAAGAGGTACATACATATAACGCATAACATTTCCTTAATGTACTTTCACTTTAATAGTCATCGCGCTTTAAAAATCGAYTCAAAGCACGTCTCACACCAATAGTTTTTTCACTGATCATTGTCAAATACTTGGGTCGCAATACATCCAGCTTCCCCATTTCAGCCTGAAACCAGTTTCCATCTATACCGTATGCGTYTGCGAGCACCTCACGATGCACACGACTAGCGAGTAAATGACCGAGTTTAATGATCCCGATCATCTTGTAGGCCTTGCCCATGGCGCGGTTCGGCACAAAAAGCAATAACACCTTTTCTATATCAAGATGGATTGAAGTGGGTATATCCGAACACCTAAGCATCTCCGAAAAACCAGCCTTGAGCAGGTGCTCGGTGACGTCTTGGAAAAATGTATCAGCGATCAGATAGTGCTCGTTCATCGTACGAATGGAGTTAGTCACTGTCTGGCTGCTGACACTCTCCCCCGGCAACACTCTAAAATTTATCAGAGGTCGCTCAGAAATATGAATCGGGTAATGCTTGACCAGTCTGATCCACATATCAAAATCGGGTAATTGCCGTAGGTTGTTGCTATATCCCCCAAGTTCTTCATAGCATTTACGCCTGATCAGCATTGTCGGGTGGCAAAGACAATTACCGTGCTCCAGAAAGAAACGTAGCCATTCACCCTGAGTGCGGTTTTCCTGATCAAACACCGAGCCAAAAGACAAACGACTCTTATTGATGTCGTTTCCATGCTTGTCAACAAACCGCGCCCGCCCGAATGTGGCACCCAAAGTCGGATTCTGACGAAGGATATCGAGTTGATAAGCCAGTTTCCCTTCATCACACCAATAGTCGTCAGAATTGATGAGCGCTATAAACTCACCCTTTGCATGCGCAATCAATTCGTTGGTGACAATACTCGCCCCTCGGTTGACTCCATGCGAAAAAAAATGAATCCTCGCATCGTCAAAAGACTCAACAACTGCGGGCGTAGAGTCGCTTGATCCGTCATCGGCTATCAGAAACTCAAAGTCGACACCACGCTGTTGCAGCACACTGGTGATAGCTTGAGCAACGTATGCACTATGGTTGAAGGTTGCCATCACCACACTGATCACAGGGGGTCGCATTACGTTCGACCTCGACGAGCAATCTTCAATAACAATCTCGTCAGGATGGGCGGCATGAGTGCCTGAAAGATCGTGATAACGATCGGCGGCATAAACATACGCAGCCTTGTGAGGCTCAACAACGCCGGCCGTACCATGTTTCCGGCTAGTTGTTCACCGCGCGCCAGGATAATGACACTGCGCAGATCATGCTCCAGACGAGTGAATTCCGCGTGATACATCTGCCGGGTAATTCCGTCATAGGTAGGAATCAGGCTTAGTTGCAACTGGAGCTTTTCAATGTGCGCAAAGTTTGACCATGCACCCGATGAGTGAACCCGATAGACCGACATAGGTTCTTCGATAAAACCAATCAGGCTGCTGGAGGCAACGCAGATATTAACAATCCAGTCATAGGACTTGACCTCGAACAAGTCTACCGGCAATCGATCCAAGGCAGTCTTCCTGTACATGCATGTAGAAAAATTGCCCACCAGATTATCCATGATTAGTTCACGTGCCCCAAGTAGGCGATGTCCTGCCCCAATCGGTGTCCGCTCAACAAACGACGCATTCGCCTCATAGAAAATGAAGTAATTTACGGAGCAAAGATCACACTCCCAGTGCTCGCTCAGAAACTCGACTTGCCGCGACAATTTTCTCGGGCTAATCCAGTAATCATCCCCTTCCAGAACCGCAACATATTGCCCTGTGCACGCTCCGAAACCACGCTGGTAGTTTTTGGTAATACCAACATTGGTATCGCACGACAGATACTTGAAAGAAAAGCGCGAATCAACACCTTCGTAAGTACGAATACGCGCCAACGTACTGTCCGTAGATGCGTCATCAGCAACGACCAACTCAATAGTACCTGAGAAGTCCTGGTTGAATAGAGACTCCAGCGCTCGGTCAATGTAAGACTCGTGATTATAGGTAACCAACAGGATTGACAACCCGAAGCCCGGACTAGTATTCAACATTACTTCACCAACGGTTTGGCAGGATTACCTACCACTGTTGTATGCGGCTCAACGTCTTTGGTAACAACCGCGCCCATACCGACGACTGCCCCTGCGCCAATTAGCAATGGTTTACCGTGCCGTCCCTGTTTGATCAACGCGCCAGCACCTATATAAGCGTGATCGCCAATAGTTACATTGCCGTTGCATTTGACACCTGGTGCGAGGGTTACGTAGTCCCCAATCACACAATCGTGTGAAATATTACATTGGTTATTAGCCTGAAAAAAACGCCCAATCCGGACATTTGACGTGATGATCGTCTGCTCTGAAATCATGCAGCCTTCACCGATTTCATTGCTGTCCAACAAAAWCACACTATTCGCAATCAGCGCGAAAGGCTCGATGTTTTGGGCGGCACAAGCCTCCGCAATCCTCTGACGAACTTTTGAGTCACCAATTGCCACATTGAAACGCTTGGTTCCTTCCAGATCAAAAAACGCGTTGAGACTGATTGTGCGATATCCGTTGACCTCAATCTCTTCCTCCAGATTTTCAACCACAAACAGCAATTCAGCACTCAAGCCTGCTATCTTGCCCTGGAGCATCGAACGCAGCATGGGCATAACCTCCCTGCCATGCCCACCAGCACCAATCAGACCAAAATAGCTTTTCATAAAATTATCAGATCCATAATCCATATACAGGGCAGCAGCTATAAGCAGCGCTCAAAACCGCCCAACCTTACCTTCTTCTTTTAACCAGTCGTATCCCACTCAGCTTACGTCAACGCAAACGTAGAGCACGAAGCAGCCGGCGGGCAAGCCCTTTGAGATATCTAGTGATACGACTTCCCATTCTTGGAGCCTGGCTGCACGTCTCGCTCGTGCCGATTGCCATGCCCTGAGAATTATGGGCAACCATTAGATAGTGGCCGAGCCCAGATTGCCCCGTCAGGCGATAGAACTCGAAAACATTGAACATGTACTCATCACGGAGCACCCGCTCGAACTCAGGATCAGAAAAATTCTTTATACATGAGGATAAACCTGCAGCCCGACCAGACGCGTGTGCAAAAGCACTGTCCAGAAGCAGAAACAGCTTTTCGCATTTAAGTCTCGCAGGTGTCGCAGGAACCCCTTTGAGACGAAAATCGTTACCGAACCCCTCGACAAAAATCCCGTCGGAAACATTCTCGAAAAACGAACCAAATATCTCGACCAGCTCTGTCAGATTGCGCGCTGAGTTTTCGGGCGAAACCACGCTGGTATTGTTTCCATCCCGAAGATGCCCGACAAGGTTTTCTTGAATAACATGGATTGGATAGCTTTTAACCAGCCGAATCCACATGTCGAAATCGGGTAACTGTTTCAGCCCGGGATTGTAGAAACCCAGTTCAAGGTAGACTTCCTTACGCACCAACATACTGGGGTGGCAAATACAGTTTCCTTTGAAAAAGAAATGTCGAAGCCATTCACCCTGACTACGATTGGCCTTCCGGAATACATCATTCCAGATAGCTTCCGGGCCACTCGTCTCACGTCCTTGTTCATCCACCAAATCAGCCCAAGTGAAGCAGGCTCCCAACTCAGGCTGAGCCTCGAGAATGGCAACCTGCTTACCAAGCTTTGTCGGGTACCAAGTATCATCCGAATTAAGCAGAGCTATGTATTTCCCACGGCTCTGCTCAATCAGAAAGACAAGATTTCCAACTGGACCCAGGTTTTTTTCCTGTTTAAAGGAGCGTATCCGTGGATCATTAAATCCAGAGATGACATCCCAACTGTTGTCAGTTGACCTATCATCAGAGATCAACAACTCAAAGTCGGTGAAACCTTGCTCTAGAATACTATCTACAGCCTTGCAGATATATTTTGCGTGGTTGTAGGACGGTATCACGACACTAACTAGTGGCGCGTGCCCTACAACCGATTTGGTTTCGTCATCAGGAAGCATATTTTTTCTTCCAGAGCCGGTAAAGTTTTTTCAGTGATTCCGGGCAAGACTTCCGTAATACCGCCGAAAAGCCTGGATTGCTCTGACCAGTAGTCCCGTCAGCGGTATCCAGACTTTCAACGGCAACAACAGAGTCTATTGTTTCGTTAACAACGGAGTCATTCTCGTAAACACCAGGCATCGTTTTTTTGTCATCGCCAGACGGAAAGTTCATGACGAGAGGAAATTCATCAAGCTGCTTCATCACTTTGCGCAACAGATCGATACGAGGAGCCATTTGAGCATCCAGGCTGTACAGTTCGCGGATACGGCTTGCACCTCGTTCTCCAAGCTCCTTCAGTAATGCAGGTTGTGCATAGTAACTCTCAACCTTGTTAACGATATCCATTAGATCATATCTGATGAGCGCAATATCTAAACCGTCGGTAAAGTGCCCTGCGGCAGAGTTGAATTCATCAACTGCGAAGATTGCAATTCCGCGTAAGCCCGCCTCAGTGCAACTGGCCGTAGGAAAACCATCAAACGACCCAGGGAAAATCTTTCCACTGATGTTCGGTGACATGATGATATCCATATCACTGAAGAAATCATCAAACGCCTCTGGATTCAAAGAACCGTGGAAAGTAATACGGTCACTGAATGTGCTGACATCAATAACGCGCCTATCAAAAGGACCTACGACATGGAAATAAATATTGTCGTGGCGCTGACGCAGTATGCTCGCGACGTTTACAAAGACATCATAGCCTTTGTCCTCGCCATAAACCGTATACTTGTGCGCCATGAAGCAAATATCCAGACGCGGCTTCCCGAATCCCCAGCGGCATTTGTCGTGGGTGGATTGTTCGATGCGGTTTTCCGGCATTACGACACCGAAGATCATCTCAACCTTATCTGCCGAACAGAGGTTACGATGCACGATATAGTCGTAAGTCACTTGTTGGGTCACGATGACTTTCTGGAAGCAGGGCGAATCAAAAACCTGCTTGAGTTTTCTGTCACATTCCGGATTATTCAGGACAAATCCTGCGCCGGGATAGAGTGTAAAAACAAATGGTACTTTGGCTGCCTCAACATAGGGTAGCAGCGCATAAGCATTTGTCAGAAAGTTTACATACAAAAGCTTCCCGAGGCGCAGGGGAAACTTGTTGTTGTAAATCATGACCTGATTTCCCAAGTCTGAATGCTGGCGTTGATAGCTAAGAATTACATCTTTTATCGGAGTGTCTTCCAGCACAGGCAGCGAAGCACCGGACGTCAATACCAGTGACTTATTGAATGCTCGCAAATAGCCTGTAAACTCCGTATGACGGAACCCACTTCTAGTGGATGGAAAAACATCATCAAAAACGATAAGATCCAACTTATTCAAGCTATCAGCGTATTTCTCATCGAGCAGAAAATACAGCTTCTGGCTGTATCCCTGGAAGCCCGTATCATAGCTAAAATCCAAGAACGCATTATATTCAGAAATATGAGAAAGTAGCGTGGTAATCTTATCTACATCTCGACGAGCACTCCACTCACCGCCACCATGTTGACGATAAACCGAAAGCGGTTTCTTCAGATGCGCGATGGGGCCGAACTGTGCACAATACAGATTGAAGAGCCAATCAACCGTGTACAACTCGAACATCTCATGCGGAATAACATCAACGACCGCACCATGATAAAAACAAGCGCTAAAGTTACCGATGAGATTGTTTTCAGCAAGTTGAAGGCCGTCAATATTTTCTTCTACTAAATTGGCATGATCTGCAAAGACCTTCCGGGATTCACCATTAGCTCCACAGAGCTCAATGGAGTTGAACGACATTACAGACGCCGGCCGTTCTTGGAGAAAGTCTATATGTTCTTGAATCCGGTGTTCTGAACTCCAAAAATCATCACCTTCACAGAAGGTCAAATAGTCGCAGCCCTTTGCCAGTCGCATTGCCTTGGCCAGGTTGGCAACGACCCCAACATTCTGCTGGTTGGCATGAAACTCTATATCAAAACGGTCAGTTTGGTGTTCAGATATGCAGGATCTCACAACGTCTGCGGTTCCGTCAGGCGAAGCATCATCAATAATGATAACGCGCATCCGGAAGCGCCCTTTTTGAAGCAATACGGACTTCAGACACTCGGCAATGAAGTCTTTATGCTTAAAGGTAAGTACGACAACCGTCACCAGCGGTACACCAACTTCACTGGAGCGAGTCAACTGACGTTTTCGTTCAAAAAACATTTTTCTGCGCAGAATATCGATTTGATAGCGCATGCTTCGAACGGGACGATCCCCATTTGCCTGTGCAAATATCAAGAAATCCGGAGTGCCTAATACGAGTTCAAACGTATCGTCGGGAAGCAGATCGGGCGCGATGACTAGACCATTGGTTTCGATACAAATGACACCCTTTCTCGACAATAGGGCGTACAGTTTTTTAATAACAAATGAAGCATCAGACTCGAAAACATCTGCATCGAGATACAGTAGATCAACCTTCTTTTGTTGCCGAGAATATTGCTCCTGCAGAAACTGAGCTTCTATTGCGGAACCAGTTCCTTTCAATACGACAGGCTGCTGAAGAGCAAACTCACGCATGAGGAAGTTCAGAAGAGCAAGCTTGTCCTGCCCTTCCAAACGACCATCATTGAAGAATTCAATATGAAATTTATCGCCTGTTACGCCGCTAATAGGTGTAACACCCTTCGCAACCTCAGGTTTAGAAACTCCATTTTCTGCAATAACTTTACTCACAGCACAATTCCTGCTTGATAAACCTACAAATCATATCCACTTCCTCTAAAGAAAGTGTGTGATAAAGCGGCAGACAGAGAATTCGGCGCGAAATATCCTCTGCAATGGGTGCACTCTGTCCGGAAACGTAGGGCAACTTTGTCAATGAAGGGTAAAAGTAACGCCGCGGAAAGATACTATTGAGATTGAGAAACTCAACAAGCTTTAACAATGTTGCTTCGTCTTCGAATATAACTGGAAAATAAGAATAGTTATAATCCGACTGAGGTGTAGTTTTTTGGAACTTTACTGGCACACCTTCAAGATTCTGAAAGTACTGTACAGACAACCGGCGACGAACAGCCATCACCTCATCAATATACTTAAGATTGCACAACCCCATGGCGGCATGAAATTCGGAGTTTTTACCGTTAATACCAACACCACCAAACTCCGTAACCGATGAGTGCCCGAAATTCCTCATCATCGACATCTTTTTATTGATATCAGGATTGTTAGTAGTTACAGCACCACCTTCTACAGTATGAAACAACTTCGTCGAATGGAAGCTGCAAGTAGAAACGTCACCATAAGACAAAAGTGATTTACCTTTGTATTTGGTACCAAAAGCATGCGCAGCGTCGTAGATAACTTTTAAGTTATATTTTTTTGCAATAGCGGCGATTGCTTCCACATCACATGGATTACCGAAGACGTGAGTCGCCAGAATAGCTGTGGTTTTATCAGTTATCGCCTGCTCAATTTTTGATGGATCAATATTCAGCGTATCCGGGCAGATATCCACCATAATCGGACGGCAGCGTTCCCAGACAATGCTTGAAGTAGTCGCCACATAGCTGAACGGTGTTGTGATAATTTCACCGCTAAGATCAAGCGCCTGAATAGCAATCTGAATCGCAATGGTTCCATTGGTCAGGAACAGCAAATGATCGACATCAAGGTGCTTTTTAAGTTTGATTTCCAACTCATTCAGCAATGGACCATTATTGGTCAGCCATTCACGCTCCCAAATTCCAGCTAAATACTCCTGGAACTCCGCGTAAGGAGGCATAAACGGCTTGGTAACGGTAATATTCATAAATTCACTAAAACTCAGAACGTTGAAATTTCACTTTTTTAGAAAACTCTTCAGCCTTCCACACCAAGAGTTCCTAAACCCATCAAGCTCTACCTCTAACTTCCCTATATCATTTCTTGCATTTTCAACGCACTCTTTGAGCACTGTGTTATCCATCTGCAGTGCAGAAATAGTATTTAAGAGCTCTTTGATCAATTCTTCACGAGCGGCCAGCTCCTGTTCTACAAACTGGATATGCTCAGCTTTTTCCATCACGTCCCGTTCAAGTAAGGAAATTTGACTTACCTGAGCCTGAAGATTTTCTGAGAGTTGAGCAATCGAATGCCCACGGGCAGTCCAATCCTGCTCAACACGCTGAATATGCTGAGACTGCTTGGCCAGTTCCTCCTGAAGGATCAGGTTCTGGGAAATTTGTGATTTTAGAGAAATTGAGTGTTCTTCAATCAGATCTCCACGGGCGGCCCAATCCTGCTCAACACGTTGAATATGCTGAGACTGTTTGACCAGTTCCTCCTGAAGGATCAGATTCTGGGAAATTTGCGATTCCAACGAAATTGAGTGCTGCTCGATCAAGTTTCCACGGGCAGCCCAATCCTGCTCTAAAAGCTGGATGTGCTGAGATTGTTTGACTAACGCCTCCTGAAGGATGAGGTACTGGCCGATTTGCGTCTCGAGCGAACTCGACTGCTGCTCGATCAAATCCCCACGGGCAGCCCAATCCTGCTCCACACATTGGGTATGTCGAGACAGATTGGCCAACTCTTCTTGAAGAAGAAAATTCTGACTAGCTTGCATTTCGAGCGTCTTCGAATGCTGCCCAATCAACTCTCCACGAGCAACCCAATCCTCCTCTAAATGGTGGATGTGTTGGGACTGTGTGGCTAACTCTTCCTGAAGAAGACGGTTGTGGTTTATCTGCGACTCAAGCGTAATCGAATGCTGCTGAATCAATTCCCCGCGTGCCAACCAGTCTTGCTCTACAAGTTGGGCGTGTTCGACTTGCCTGGTCAATTCATCTTGAAGTGCTGAGTTATGAGATATTTGCTGTTCAACAACATCCAAAAGCCGAGCGGACTCTGTTTTTTGACTGGCAAGTTCTCTCTCAAGCGCATTGAAGCTGTATTCCTGATGATATTGGAACACATCAACTTCCGACTGGCTGTCCCGCTCAATCTCATACCCGTAGTGGGAAAGCCAACTAGCGATCTGTGGAGGCAAGGGCGCGAGAAACATGCCCTCCGCCCGTTGCCAAGCACCGACGTTCTCCGAAAAACTGGTGGAATCCTTACGCTGGCGCCAATCCGAGTAAACTTGGGAAGATACTTGTTTCATATCAAATTTACAGAACTGATCATAATCAATCAGTTTTTTCGGATTCAGCATACACGGATCAAAATCTATGCCCAGGAACTCACAGATTCGCTCCAATTCGAACTCTGTGTTAGCGACCAGACTCTCATACTTAACCTCCAGGTAGGCACTGGCGTCGAGATAAAAAGCTGCATCTAGCGCAATTTTCTTGATTTCTCTCTGCCACCTGGACAGGTTCAATCGCGGTGACGCGTGCCACCATGGCGTTCGAGCGAACGACAAAGCAACATCCCGACCATCCCGCACAACATGAATAAACTTTGCGTTTGGAAAAATCCTGGAAACCAGATCGAGGCGCTGACCATACCAAGGTGTCTGCTCAATCAACCAGGTTTTTCCATGCGCCTTTGCAATAGCTGCGTAAAACGCTTCTACAAAGACCGCCGCAGAACTCCTCGGTGTATCTTCCCGACAGCAAAACTCAGCATAATCGAAGAACATTTCGAGTTTGTGCGGACAGCCCTGCTTGATGATGGAAGCAATTAACTCGCCATCAAGCCCTGAAGGTCCTGCTTGGGAAAATGCCTCAAATAATCGGTCACCATTTCCAGAATACTCAAATAACAGTTGAATCTCCGGAGGTACACATACTTCGGCATGGCTATTCAGCATTTGTCCCAGCCACGAGGTGCCACAGCGACCAGTACCAATAATAAATGCATTATTCATAGAGTAAGCCAAGAAGCACTCCAGGGATACTCCTTGCCAATGAGCGAAAACAACTGCCTGTTCGGCTCACTATATAAGTCGTATAACTTTAAAAACACATCAGTGTGCGCATCCATTGCAACACCGTCGTAGTCACCTTTATTACTTACCTGCGGAATAACTCCGAGATCCACTCGAGAGTCAGCTCCGAGAAAGTCTAAAACCACACCAACACTTCCGACAGGATCTTTGGAAAAATCATCCTGTTCTAAAAACAAAAAATCCTGCAACCTGTAAAATTCGAGATAACGCAGAATCTGTTCATAATAGAACCCACGCCGAACGAAACTGGGCTCTTCATCCGTACCGTTTGAATGACGCCTGAATAAATCCTCATTGACGCACTGTTCAAAGGTTGGAAACGACTCAGAAAACAGCAGGTGCCGAAGTGCTTCCCTTGACCCAGGATTACTATCCTTTATATAGGTATCGTATATATACTCAGCCGTCTGTTTATTACTATTAAAAGTCCTAAACATATTCCAGGCAGAAAAGCACCGCTTGACCGGATCACGCAACATCACTACGAATTTCATGGAGCCGAAGTCTTTATAGATTCGCCCAGGAACATCTCGCATATAAATATATGAAGGTGTCGCCTCAAATCGTTTTACCCCCACTTTCTTTCGCCCAAAAAAGTCGAGGTACCAATCAACTCCTTTTTGATAGTTCAAATCACTATCAAAATAATGCAATTCCTTTTGCGACGAACCGGAAAATCCATCTAAACCATTCAACACATCGAACAACGTTGTCGTTGCCGATTTTTGAACACCCAGGATCATGAAATCCGGACGGTCGGATGCATACAAACTATTTAGACCCGGTACGTCGCGCATGTCACACCTCAAACTCGTGTAACGTCAACTTGGAAAAGGCATGCACTTTCGACCAAACCCTGGACTTTTCCCAGCGACCGACTTTAAACACCAACGCATCACTTACAAAGTCGACAAACTCTGCTGATTCATTCTCGACAATCGGAGACGAAATATTGATCCGCAACGAGTAATTCCCTTCTTGCAACGGGAGCTTCAGCGAATATTCGGCCAAATATTTGGCATTTTCTTTTGTTAACAGATACGACTGGTCTGCGTGCAAAAAACCACACCCGATGATATTGTTCTTTTTTTCGTCAAATACACTGAAGTTAACGGAAATAGACTTCTCGGCAAACGCTTCAAAATAGACCTTAATTTTTACGTCTTGGTTAAACTCAACAAAGGTTAACTCCTTGCCTTCGGTGTCTAACAATTCAACGCTCGCTACTTTTACCTCTCCCGTACCGTACCGAAACTGGGCAACCCTGTTTTCAAACTCTGCGGACCTTTTAAATCCCGACTCGGCAGGCATGATTGAGGATACAACTGGAAGTGCCGGCTTCTCGCCAAACGCGGCTGATACCCTCGAGAACTTCCTATGCTCGTCATTCATTTCTTCGCGCATAGTCCGAACGTAACGTTCTGCAACATCGGCGGCTCGCCCTTGAGCAACGAGCTGGCCGCGCTCGAGATAGACGCCGCGCGAGCACAAACTTTTGACCGAGCCCACATCATGACTGACAAATAATATAGTTGCGCCGTTATCCTGAATACGTGTCAGAGCAGTCATGCATTTTGCCTGAAAGTTCATATCGCCAACCGAGAGCGCCTCGTCGACAATCATGATTTCAGGTCGCGACATAATGTTTGATGCAAACGCCAAGCGCACAAACATACCGCTGGAGTAGGTTTTAACGGGTTGCTCGATAAAACTCCCGATATCGGCGAAGGACGCGATTTCCTCAAAACGCGAATCGATTTGATCCTGGGTCAACCCCAATATCGCCCCGTTCATGTAGACATTTTCACGCCCGGTGAACTCGGGGTTGAAACCTGCTCCCAATTCAAGCAAAGCTGCGATGCGGCCTTGGGTCTGAATACTACCGCTGGTAGGGTTCAACGTACCGCAGATCATCTGCAGCAAAGTCGACTTACCGCTGCCATTACGACCAATGATTCCGACGGTCTCTCCTTTATTGATTTCAAAGGAAACGTCGCGCAGAGCCCAAAACTCTTGGAAATATTGCCTGCGTCCGCGCATCAGCATTTGCTTCAACCGGTCATGAGGCTTGTCATAAATGTGGTAACACTTATTAAGGTTTTCAACCTTGATTGCGATATCAGAGGACATCTGCAAACCCCTTACGTGTCTTTTGGAACCATGCAAATCCMAGCCACGCAAAAAACGCGGTAACTAGCAAGTACCCAAGAAAGAAATTCATATCGGGCATTTTACCCCAATACAGTACATCCCTGACCCCTTCAATCACCGGTGTCAGCGGGTTAAGCAAAAGCAAGTGTGCATATTCTTGAGGCAAGGAGCTTGAAGGATAAAAAATAGGCGACAAAAACATCAATATCGTCGTCAAAATCCCTATGAACTGACTCACATCGCGCAAGTAAACACCCAACGAAGCCAGCGCCCATGATAGTCCCAGCACAAGAAAAATCAGAGGCAGCATAATTAGCGGCAGTAACAAGACAGTCGCATGCGGAACTCCAAAGAATATTACGTACGCCACCAGCCAAACACTCAAGCTCACCAACCAATGAAACATCGCGGAGCCAATACCTACCCATGGAAGTATTTCCAAGGGAAATACGACTTTTTTCACATAGTTGGCGTTTGCGAGGATGACTCCTGGCGCCCGGTTTACGCATTCGGAAAACAGGTTAAAAACCATCAACCCCGCAAACAAGACCAATGCAAACTCTGTTTTAGAGTCACTACCACTGTTCCAGCGTGCCTTAAAAATGACACTGAAGACGAAGGTATAAACCGCCAACATAAGCACCGGGTTGAAAAAAGACCAAAAAATACCCAGAAACGAACCTTTGTATCGCCCGACAACTTCGCGCTGGGCCATTGCCTTGATC